>JAUWRC010000089.1 GCA_030610745.1 Clostridia bacterium | reverse complement strand
AGACTCCTTGTCCAAAGGGAGAAGGCTTTCTCTTCTTTGTCTTGCCAGTGATTCAGATATCCTAATTCTGAATAGCTCGGATAATAGTCAGGGCTGATTTCAGCTACTTCTCTATATATCTTGCCAGCCTTTTGGTACTCTTTGAGCTTTTGATAAATATCTCCGAGCTTAAAATAGATACTGATGTCGTAAGGGTCAAGGATGAGGAGCTGTTGATAGGCAGTAATAGAGCGCTCGTAATTGGCGGTCAAATCCAGTACTTTAGCTAGGTCCAGCCAGGATCCTCTGGAGCTATAATCCTTATCTATAGCTTCTGTGAGGATATTTATGGCCCGCTTATAATTCTTTTTATTGTAGTAATAAATTGCCTGGAGTCTATAGCCGGGAATAGAGTTCTCGTTCAGCCCCAGGGCTATTTCCAGCTCAGCCAGAGCCTCATCTTCCCACCCCTGGTTATAATAAGCCTCGGCTAAGAGATAATGCCCGTAGTAATAGCCAGGATTTATACCAATCGTTTTTTGATACTCCTCTATGGCTAAAAGTGGCTTTTCATGATGAGCATAGTATAATCCCAATCCTTGATGAGCACCGACATAATCCACATCAAGAGATAATGTCTTTTCATACTCGGCTTTGGCATCATTTTCTCTATCAAAGGTGAACGCCCAATAGTAGCTCTCGGCCAGCATAAAGTGGAAAAAGGCAGAATCCGGGTTTATCTGTGCAGCCTTTTTGAACTCTTTTATAGCCCGCTCATCATCTCCAGCTGAAGAGCTTAATATACCTAAATATGCATGGATCATTGCCTCCTTTGGCTTTGCCAGAGCCAGCTTTTCCAGCTCATCAAGAGCTCCCTTGTTTACTTTTATCTCTTTGGGATAGCTTCCAGGGAAAATCTTTTCTCCTTCCGGCAAGGAGGCCTGGCACTTAAGGTCAGGGAAGGCCTTGCCCTCTGGATCTGTAATTTGGAGCGAAAACTGCCAGGAACCTTCATCTTTGGTTAGCTTGGCCAGGAGTTTATTCCATCCCTCGTTTAAATAAACTCCCACTGCCTGGTGGTGAGGAAGAAACTCACTAAAGACATCCTTTTCATAGACGCACTTCTCATTAAGCCAGAGTTTTAACCCATCATCTGTGGTAATTCTTAAAGCAGCTTCTCTTGGAGTTGGTGAATAGACATAGCTCAGAGTATATGCTGTACCCTCCTCAGGAGAGAGAACAGCGTCCAAATCAACCACACCGAACCTCGTTCCAAACCTTAGTTTGAACCATCTTATCGGCCTCTTTGTTCCTTCGTATTCTTCTTCAAAAAGAGTTTCTCTCTCTGGAGCAAATTCCTCATAAAACCCGAACTTAGTAAACTTACCAAAGGGCCCAATGACCCACCAATCATCAATATATCCCATCTGGCGGGAGAGTGATACTGCCTTCCGGAGCATATTTTTTTTCTTATAAAGCCCCATCAACTGGAGGTTCATAAGGTTTTCATTAATAGGATTCCCTACTCCTTCTTCAAGCAAATCCTCATAGACTTCTACTAATTCTTCAAATCTATGGGTATATAGCTCCAGGGCCTCTATACGGCGAAGGTAAATCTCGGTGAGAAAACTTGATGGATCAAGCTTAATAAGCGTAGTCCACTCATCAAAGACCGCCTCATACTTTCCTCTAGCCTCGTAGGCTAAGCTCAATCCTTCATGAGCCTTGATTATTTTTGGATCAGCCTCTATTGCTTTTAGAAAATACTCTTCAGCTCCCTCGGTATCCCCTTTATGAAGAAGATATATCCAGCCCAGTCTGGTCAGGCTCATCCCATCCTCGGGATTCTGGGCCACTACCTCTTGCAATGTCTGGATATTCTCTTCAAGGTTATCTACAGGCAAATCCAGAGCTATTTCGTCGCTCGTCGCTCGTTGCTCGTTGCGCGAAAAGATGGAACGAGGAGATTCTGAAGAGAGCAAATAGTGCTGAAGCGAGGCGTTCTCGTCGTTCGGAGAAAAAGGGGAGAGGCTACTTTTTTCCACTAGATCATCCTTAGACAAAAAAGTAGCCTCTCCCCTTTTTCCAATACTAAAAATAACCAGGAGGCATAATGCAACTATCAATCCATAATTTACATATTTAGTCTTCATTTCCATCCATCCCGCCTCTTCAAGATAATCTCTTCTTCTATCTTCTCATCTACAGACTGGCAAAATTCACGGAACTGGAGATAATCAGACGGTGCTATCTCTGTGACTGAGAGCTCAAGAGTAATCCAACATCTAATAATCTTCTCCTCAACCTCATATTCAATAGAAAAACTGCCAAAATCAGCAGCCGTCTGGTAATCATCAGGTACCCTCTCCACTATAAAACCCTCTGGAATTCCATATTCAACCTTCCATTCCCTTTGCCAGGGATATCCTATTTTAAGTGGATGTTCTCTTACCGCATGGGGAGCATAATCTTCTGTCAAACTTATCTCAATCAATAATGGCTTGAAAGAGAGAGACTCATCAGTTTTTTTGGCTAGCTTGGGAATATCAAGCCAATATTCAAACTCAACTGGTATATCCATATCCTCAAGAGGAGAAAATTGGTATTCACCTACTCTAGTTCCAGCGTATCTTGTATTCCAAAATTCCTCCAGCTTCTCTTTCCTCTTGGCAGCTACCAGATAATCCTTTCTAGCTCCCGCACTCTTCTGTCCCTTAAGAGAGAGTTTTCTTTTTACCTTACCTCCCCCATCTTCTCTAAGCTCGATTACATTCACATATTTCTCCAGGTTATACTGGGCAGGCAAAATAGGTATCTCTTTCAACTCTCCTTTGCCATCTCTAATGTGATAAGCAACTGTTCCTTGATCGCCTGTGGGCAGCTCCTCAAGAGCATGGAATTGAGCTGTTCCATCCAGCCATATTCCTTTCTCTTTCTCTAAAGGTACATAGACAATAGCATGGTTAAAGATGTGCAGGCTGGGGAGTTCCATATCCACTCTTCCGTAATCCCTGACCCGTGCTAAAACTATCTCAGCTTCTATACCCGCTTCCTCTAGCATAGCTAATAAGAGAGTAGCTGTATCTTTACAATCTCCATACTTGGTGGCGAAGGTCTTTTTTGCCTTATGCGGCTTGTACCCATAAATGCCAAACTCCAGCCCTACATAGCGTATCTCTGAGACTACATAATTATAGATAGCTCTGATTTTCTCTTCCTCTTTATCTTTACCAGCAACTAACTCGGCTACCTTTTCTTCTATCTCTTTATCTCTCTTAAACTGGTCTTTAACCAAGCCCCAGAACCAGGCGGCCATCTCATCCCAGGATTTGAAGGTAGAAACCTCAAGATATGCTCCCAGTTCTGCTAAGGGCGGCATACGAGCCTCGAGCTTTATTTTATCTATATCTTTCTTTTCCCAGATATAGGTAATGGTATTTTCCTCATCCGAGGTAATAATTTCGGGCTCAATTTCCAGATTATGTTTATGGAAATATAAGGGGCGGGTTTTGGGCACAATTAAAATATACTTGGTTGAAAGAGTAGGTTCATAATTTTGAAAAAAGAAGATATCACCGAAATAATCAGCGTATAGATTTATCCCTACCATATCAACCTTATACTCAAAATCAATTACAGCGCCCTCTTCTAGCCCCGAGAAGACAACAACCTTATACTTATCCTCATAATAAATCCTGCTCACCACATCGTCACCAGAGACATCAACGATGGTTTCAGCCTCTACCTGGCTGCCGTCCTTTCTGATTACCCTGGCGCTTTTAATCTTCACCTTTTCTAGAGCAGGGGTGTAATGGAACCACATATTCTTGTAATCCTCCACAGCTCCCTCATCAAGTATTTTGATAATTTTATGCACGGTATAGCTTGAGGTTCTATTCTCGTAGACACGTTGAATTTTTTTATCTAACAGCCAGATGGCTGAAGATTCGGGAAAATCAGACTTCCCTGAAGCACCCTCCACAATAGCGGCAGCGTCATCTCGATATTTTTCATCATAAACGAGCTCCTCGGGTTTCAGAAAATCAAGATAGTCCAACAGCCACTTATAGTTGGGCTTAATTACTAGAGCGACATCCCAGAATTGATGAGCCTTTTCTTCCATCCCTAAGGAGTGATAATACCGACCAAGCTCGGCCAGAGCTTGGTAGTCCTCAGGACAGATAGCCAGCGCCTCCTCGCATTGAGCTATGGCCATCTGGTAGTTATCCACTCCTTCATAAATTCTGGCCATTTCAAGATAAGGGCCGGTATCATAAGGATTAAGCTGAATAAGATTTTTGTATTCTTCCCCCATCTTTTGCTCATCCCCCAGGTAACTATAGATGTCTATTAACTTTTTTCGAGCGTATTCTCTGGTAAAATCAAGGCTTAAGGTAGTTTTATACTCGGCCAGGGCCTCATCTAGTCTGCCCCATCTCTCCAGCTCGCCCGCCAGCTCACTATGGGCTGGAGCATAGTGGGGAGCCAATTTTATTATTTTTTCTAATTCAGCCGCTGCTTCTTTATCCCATCCTCGCCAGCTATAGATGAAAGCAATCTCAAAGAGGCTCTCCAGATAATAAGGATTTATCTTGAGAGCCTCTTTGAATTGATCTTCAGCCTCTTTGTCATTATCTCTTCCATAATAGTACCTGCCCAGTCGGAAGTATGATTTGGCGTGTTCAGGATCCACGGCTAGGGCCTTCTCCAAAGACATTCTTTCCTTATTCTCATCAGATTCGGCAAGAGCCAGGCGATAATGGAAAGGAGCGTAGTAAGGGTTTAACCCGATAGCCTTTAGAAATTCTTTTTTATCCAGCTCATCTTCGGTGTCAAAAGCTTTTTTAACACTATACAGGTATCCCAGGTAAGCATGAATAAAAGCATCCTCAGGGTGTTCTCTGGCTTGGTTTCCAAAATAGGCTATGGCTCCTTTCTCTACTTTGACTTCAGCCTCAAGGGGTGGATAACTCTTTACGGCTTCCAGTCGGGTCTCCTCCGTGGAAAAACTCAAGTTTGGCAGGAGGCCGCCTTGAGGATCTGTTAGGCGAAGGTATAATCCCCAGCCACCTTCGTCCTGGCAGACTTTAACTAGAAGTTTATTCCATCCTTGATGCAGGAGGCCGCCAACCGCATCCTGGTCAAAGTTAGTCGGTCGGTAGACATCCCGGGAAAGAAGTAGTTGATCGTTAAGCCATACTTTAATTGCACCGCTGCTTCCTACTCTTAGAGATATAGCTTGGTGAAAAGGAGAATAAACAAAGGTGAGAGCGTAAGCAGCCACCTTTTCATTGGGTCGAAGCAGGGCCCTTAAATCCAGCTTGCCAAACTTCGGTCTAATTTGGAGTCTGCGCCATTTAACATCTCTCTCTTTACCCTCATATGTCTTATTAAAGTCGATTTCTTCCTCTGGGGGGAAAACCTCGTCGAATCCAGCCCTTCCTTCATTATCAAAACTTCCGATAATCAGCCAATCCTTAATAAAACCCAGTTTCTCTATTTCCTCTACTGCCTCTTCTATTTTTCCCTTACGCTGGTAAATCTGGCTTAATATCCAGTGAGCATTAGCTTTTAGAATATGGCTGGCAAGAGGGTTATTGATGAGTTTTTGACAGAGGTTAGTTAATTTTTGGGAAGTTGAAACATAGGAAAGAAGGTAGAACGCCCGCCAGAGATAAACCTCAGCTATTGGGTTTTGGGGGACAGAATAAATCAGCCCGATAAAATAATTAAAAGCCTCCTCATAAAGCCCTTTAGAATCATAGATGAGCCCCAAGCCCTCTAGAGCTTTAGCCTGACTGGCGTCATAGCTTAAGGCTTTTTGAAAGTACTTGGTGGCTGTCTCGTTATCAGCCAGATAAAAGTGAGAAAGCCAGCCAACATCGGCTAGAACCTCAGCCTGCTCAGGATTTTTAGCCAGAGCTTCTTCGCTCTCTTCTATCCTGGCTTGCTCCTCTGGAATAGTTGCCTCTGCTCTTATTGCTGGCAAAAGAGACCCTGCTGCTATAAACAAAAAAGCTAATGCCAGTGCTATCTTTGATATTTTCATCTTAGTATCTTTTCAATTTTAGAACTCTTAAAAACCCTTCTCAGTTTAGGTAGCAGCTCTTTAGGAAT
>JAUWRC010000023.1 GCA_030610745.1 Clostridia bacterium | reverse complement strand
AGGACCTGAAAGTAAAGGAATTTGTTAGTATAAGTAATGAATTAATCCGTGACTCGTGACCCGTACTTACTCAATAGGGTGTGGATTTTGCAGATTCAATAAATTGTCATTGCGAACGAAGTGAAGCAATCTCTATGAGTTAGATTGCTTCGTCGGCATTTTGTGCCTCCTCGCAATGACAACTAGCAACGAGCGCCGAGCGACGAATTATGGAGGCTATTTTGATTAATACAATAGAATGGGTGAACGGACAGGTTAAGATTATTGATCAGACCCAACTTCCTCAAAAACTGGAGTATATTTATTGCAAAGATGTGGAAACTTTAAGAGAAGCCATTTCTTCCCTTAAAGTCAGAGGAGCCCCTGCTCTGGGAATTGCTGCTGCTTTTGGAGTAGTTCTGGGAACACAAAATTCCTCTACTCGTAATTATGCTAGTTTCAAAAAGGAAATAGAAACCCTAATAAATTATTTAGGCTCTTCTCGACCCACAGCAGTTAATCTCTTCTGGTCTTTGAAGCGCATGAAGGATTGTGCTGAAAGGAACAAGAATAAAAAAATAGAGGAGATTAAAACCATTCTAAAAGAAGAGGCATTTCAGATTATAAAAGAGGATAAAATATGTAATCGCCGCATAGGAAAACTCGGAGCTTCTCTTATTAAAGATGGAGAAACAATACTCACCCATTGTAATGCAGGAGCCCTGGCCACGGCTGATTATGGAACTGCTCTAGGAATTATCTATAAGGCAAAAGAGGAAGGGAAAAGAGTTAAGGTATATGCGGATGAAACCCGTCCCCTTCTTCAAGGAGCAAGATTAACTACCTGGGAGCTGCTGCAGGAGGGAGTTGAAACTATCTTAATTTGTGATAATATGGCTGGCGAGGTAATGCGAGAAAAAAAGATTGATAAGGTTCTGGTAGGAGCGGATAGAGTAGCCGCTAATGGTGATACAGCTAATAAGATAGGCACTTACACTCTGGCTGTATTAGCCAAAGAAAACAATATCCCCTTCTATGTAGCTTGCCCTTTTTCAAGTGTTGATTTATCTTTAGCCAGTGGGAAGGCTATACCCATTGAACAAAGAGATTCGGCTGAGATAACGCAGGGTTTAGGGAAAAGAATCGCTCCTGCGGGAATTAAGGTTTATAATCCTGCTTTTGACATAACCCCGGCTAAATACATTACCGGCATAATCACGGAAAAAGGAATATTTAGCCCACCTTATGCATTTCGTATATAGCATATCGTACATCGTACTTCGTTAGTCATTGCAAGGAGACGCGCAATGACAACAATGAATTATGAACAATGGACAACGAACTATGAAGGAAAAAAAGATCAGCAGGGAAGAGGTTAGATATATTGCTCATTTAGCACGGCTAGAGCTAAATGAAGAAGAGGAAGAAAAATTTAGCCGACAATTGGGAGAAATCCTGGCCTACGTGGATAAACTAAAAGAGGTAGACACCCACTCTGTGGCTCCTACCTCTCACGTCTTTACCTTAAAGAACATCTTCAGAGAAGATAAGCGAAAGGATTCCTTACTAGTGGAAGAAGCCCTGCGCAATGCTCCCGAGCAAAGACGAACTCAATTTCAGGTACCAAGGGTTATAGAATAAAACCGTATCTCGTTGTTCGTATCTCGTATCTCGCAAGAAAATCAAAAACGAGAACTTTTCTTGGCAAAAGCCTCTTCTGCTAAAAAAATGGGAAAAGCCAAAAGGCAGTTATAGAGAAAAGCAGGAAAAATAAGGGAGATGAATTTCCCTAAGAAAGAAGAGGAAAGATGAAAGATTGATAGCCAAAGAGAAAGAATAACCCCATTCAAGACGGTAACCACCCCCATTACGAGAAGAAGAAAAATTACATTCTCCTGGTAGATTCTTTCCCTGGCCTCACCCACCAGAAATCCTATCAAGACTAAAGAAAAGGTACGCAAACCCAACAAAGGGAAGAAAAAGATATCCTCTAAGAGTCCAATGGCAAAACCAGCTAACAATCCCCGCTTCCAACCATTCCTCCAGGCCCACAGCACAAGTAGAATTAAAGGAAGGTCTGGTTTGCTCCATCTTGTTTGAACTCCCCCTATGAGGACAGCTTGCAGCACAAAAACAACAAAGATTAAAACGATAAAAATGATAGTTTTCTTCATTTTTTAATTAAGAATAACTCTTCCAGTTTTCCAAAATCCACCGAGGGAACTACTTCTACCTCTTGAAATAATTGATTAGGATTCTTTCGCACTTGAGAAATTTTTCCTACCAGGATTCCTTCAGGAAAAAGTCCTCCCAAACCCGAGGTTACTACTCTATCTCCTACCTCAACCGAGGCTTTGCCGAGCAAATATTTTAACTCACATATCCCCCTTTCCCCCTTGCCTTGCAGAATAGCCACATCTCCGGTTCTTTGAACCCGAACCCCTACTTTACTGGCTTCATCAGAAGCTAGCAAAACTTTAGCTTGATGAGGATAGACTTCAATCACTTTTCCTACCAACCCCTGGGCGTTAACTACCACCATATCTTTCTCTATCCCCTCTTTCTCACCTTCGCCAAGGACAACTGTTTTAAAATAATTATGGGGAGTATAAGCTATTACCTCGGTGGGTAGAAGCTGGTAAGGTTGCTCTTTCTTGAACCCAAGGAGCTCTTTTAGTCTCTGATTAGAGGAAATTATCTCCTCATAATAGCTTTTCTCTTTAAAAAGGAGCCTGGCAATTTCAGCTTTAAGTACCTCATTCTCCTCTCTAAGCTTTTCTGAGGTATGGATGTCTTCCAAGAATTCAGCTAATCTCATTTTAACCCCAAGGCTGGCAGTTTGCAGAAAGCCAATCACAGCATAACCTTTTTCTCTGAGCAGAGGTGTTATGTCTCTTTTATAGCTGGAAACGGAGAGCAAGATAAAGGATAAGAAAAGAAAAGTGATTAAGAAAAATATTTTGGGATGAATTTTCATTTAAACTCTGGTGTGATTTCTACTAAAGACAGTAGATCCCCATCATCCAATAACTTCTCTGCCCCTAGTACTACGGAAAAAAGAGGATCCGGGGTGAGCTTAACGGGAAGATGGGTTCTTTCAAAGATATATTTATCCAATCCTTCAAGGCAGGCTCCTCCCCCTGTAAGAAATATTCCCCTTTCCATTATGTCTCCAGCCAGCTCAGGTGGACTTTCCTCTAAAGTAGTCTCAATCATCTCACAAATTGCTTCCACTATGGGGAAAAGAACCCTGCTCAACTCTTCAGAATTTAGTTTTATTTCATCGGGAAGCCCGCTGATGAGGCTCCTGCCCTTCACCTTCATTGTTTTTTTTCGAGAACCAGGAGAGGCACAACCTATACCTATCTTTATTCGCTCAGCCATTTGTTCCCCTATAAATAAATTGTAATTTTCCTTTAGATATTGAATTATAGCCTGATCCATCTCATCGCCGGCTATTCGAATGCACTTACTTATTACTATCCCGTTAAGAGAAGTTATGGCCGCCTCACTGGTTCCTCCCCCAATATCCACTATCATATTCCCCACTGGCTCAGATATAGGAAGGCCAGCTCCAATAACGGCTGCTACCGGCTCAGTCACCAGATGAACTCGACGAGCTCCCAGTTGCATACCTATATCTATAACAGCCTTTTTTTCTACTTTGGTAGCCTGGGCGGGGACGCCCATTACCAATTTAGGGCCGATTAGACGCCGATAAGGTTGAGCCTGAGAAATAAAATACTCAACCATCTTTTGAGTAATGTCAAAATCAGCAATTACTCCATCTTGTAAAGGACGGACAACAAGAATATTCTGAGGAATCTTCCCTACCATCTTCTTGGCCTCTTCCCCTATTCCAATAAGCTTCCCATTCTTGCGAGTCAGAGCCAATATAGAAGGCATATTCAGGACAACCCCTTTGTCCTTAACACAAACCAGAGTATTTGCCGTTCCTAAATCTATCCCCAGGCTGTCTCCCCATATCTTAAACTTGAATATATCTCTAAACATAGACTTATTATAAATAAACGAGGGGTAAAAGTCAAATAAATTTGCCAAGATTGGGAAAAAAATATATAATGCGAGCAATACCAGCTTTAAGCTGTAGCGGTTGGATTTATCCAACAATGTGCCATAAATGGCACCGCTACTTACAGCTTAAAGCTTTTGATGGGGGTTTCATATGTTAATGCAAAGTTTAAGAAAATCTATCAAACCAGGGATGTGGATAATCGCTATAGCATTTACAGCTTCTCTTTTCTTCATGTATGGGCGTTCTGAAAAAGAGCAAAAACCACTGGCTAAAGTTAATGGTGCGGCTATATCTTACCAAAAATTCGCTCAAAGCTATCAAAATGCATACGAAAATTACCGGCAAATATATAACACAGAGCTCTCCCCTCAATTAGAAGAGTACTTAAGATACTATGTGCTAGGGCAGTTGGTAGAAAATGAGCTCCTCTGGCAGGAGGCGAAAAAGGCAAAAATCAAGGTTAACGAAGAGGAACTAAACGAGATAATTAAGAAAATAATGGGAATGGAACCTTTTGGCTCTCAAGAAGCATTTATGAGATATCTCGACTATCAGCATATCTCTTACTCTGACTTTAAAGAAGATATTGAGAGACAGATGACTATAAATGAACTCATTCAAAGGCTTAGAGAGAGCGTAGAGGTGACCGAAGAAGAGGCTAAAGACTATTGGACAATGGAAAATGAGAAGCTCGGGGTCTCCTACCTTTTTCTAGAACCTGAAAAATACAAAAAAGAAGTGAAAACCACTGAGGAGGAAATAGAGAAATATTACGAGGGGCACAAAGAAGAATTTAGGATTCCTGAGAAAGTAAAGGTAGATTACATTTTAATGAAGCCTGAAGAATTCGCCGATAAGACAGGCGAGCCTGCTGAGGAGGTATTAGAAGCATACTATGAGGAGTACTTAGCCTACTTCAGGATTCCAGAAAGAAGAAAAGCTAGCCATATCTTAATTGAACTAGCTTCTTCTGCCAGCGAAGAAGATGAAAAAAAAGCAAAGGAAAAAATAGAAGAAATAGAGAAAAAAATAAAAGAGGGTGCTGATTTCGCTCTCCTGGCTAAGAAATACTCTGAGGATACCTTCTCTGCTGAAAAAGGAGGAGATCTGGGATTTTTTGCTTATTCTCAGGTGGTTGCCTCTTTTGCTGAAGCTCTCTTTTCCCTGAAGGAACAAGGAGAGGTAAGCGAGACAGTAAAAACTCCCTTTGGCTACCACCTCATTAAGTTAACGGAAATAGACGAGGAACATATTAATCCTTTCGGAGAAGTGAAGGAACAAGTGAGGCAAATGTGGATTGAAGAGGAGAGTGAGAACTTAGCTAAAAAAGAGATAGATGATATCGGGAAAGAGTTAGAGGAAAAAAAGATCACCGTTAGTGAATATATAGAAAGTCACCCTCAACGTGGTAAAACCACACCCTTTTTTGCCCAGGGGGAAGAAATTGAAGGTCTGGGGTGGGCTTCTCAATTCAGCGAGACAGCCTTTTCCCTTACCCAGGGGGAAATCAGTTCCCCGGTTGAGGTTTCAGGGGGATACTGCCTCATTAACCTCAAGGAAAAGGAACCCTCTTATATACCCCCTTCAAAGGAAGTAAAGGAAGAGACAAAGGAAAAATTAATAGAAGAAAAAGCCATAAAGATAGTCGAGGAAAAGACACTTCAGATAGAAAAAGAAGTAAAAGAGGGTGAAAATTTATCTTTATTAGCCAAGGAACTAGATTTAGAATATAAGAGTATAGAATCCCTCACGCGGGCAGACCAAATAGAAGGGATAAGTTCACAAGATAGAGAAAAATTTGTCCAGACTGCTTTTTCTTTAAAGAAAGAGGAGATAAGTAAGCCTTTGAAGCTAACCAACGGGTATTACATAATAAAATTAACCCAAAGAGAGCTTCTTCTGGAGGATTTCCTTAAAGAGAAAGAAAAATTTAAGGAAACTCTACTTTCTCAAAAGAGAACCAAAACTCTAAACCTCTGGCTGCAAAAATTAAAAGAAAAGGCGAAAATAGTAGATAACTCCAGCCTATTCTTCTCTTCTTAACCCAGAAATATTACCTCTCTGGATCCTTAACCTAACCTGATTAGCTGCTTCTATCTCTACGTAGCTTTTTTTAAGCCTGGTAATAGTCCCGTAAATTCCTCCCGTGGTAATCACCTTATCTCCATTCTTCAAATTCTCTATCATCTGTCTGTGTTCTTTCTGTTTCTTTCTCTGAGGAAGAATAAGGAGAAAATAAAAGATCACAAAGATAAGGATGAAGGGCATAAGGGTTGCGAACATCCCTCCTACCCCGGATGCCGCTTGTCCATTAGCAGCTAAAGCAACTCCATACATTTAGTACCTTCCTTTTTAGCTATAAGCTGTAAGCTATAAGCTATAAGCTATAAGCTATAAGCTATAAGCTTTTTTTGAAGCCCTGAAAGCATACGTCCAACTTCATCCGCTAGTATTGATATGCTTTCATAGTCCTTTTTGCTCAAATATGTTAAATCGTAAGCTAAAAGTAAGTGATATTTGGTCTCTTCTAAAGAACTATCCGCTATATTAAGAAAATGGGCGAAGTCTTTATCACTTCTTCTCTTATAACCTTCGACGATATTAGTAGCAACAGAAGCTGCTGATCTTCTAAGCTGTGCTGTTAAACCATATTTCTCTAAACTTGGAAATTCCCTGCTAACTTTATAAATTTCTAAAACCATTTCGTGTGCCTTTTGCCAAACCTTGATATTTTTAAATGTATGCGCCATTTCTTACAGCTTACAGCTTATAGCTTATAGCTTCTCATAAACTCATTCTTAAACTTCTCAAATTTATCCTTTTTAATAGCACCAGCCGCCTCTTTCACCAGACGAGCTAAAAAATATAGATTGTGGTAGCTGGTAAGACGCATTCCCAAAATTTCCCTTGCCCAAATGAGGTGCCTTAGATAGCCCCTGGAATAATTCTTGCAGGTATAACAGTCACATTCCGGATCCAGGGGACCAGGGTCTTCTTTGTAGGCCGCATTTCTGATAGTCAGCTGACCTCTTTTGGTAAAAACTGTACCATTCCTGGCAATGCGAGTGGGAAGGGCACAATCAAACATATCTATACCCAGCGAAATATCCTCCAGGAGTTCCTCTGGCGTTCCTACTCCCATCAAATAGCGAGGTCGAGAGGAAGGAAGGGAGCTCGTCGTAAATTCAATCATTTCCCTTCTTAATGAAAATGGCTCTCCTACACTTAGACCTCCCAGAGCATAACCATCAAAATCCAGCTTCACCAACTCCTCAACACATCTTTTTCTTAAATCCTTGAAAACGCCTCCTTGTACTATGCCAAATAGACCTTTATTTTTATCTTCTGGCCAGGCAATCTTTGTCCTTTTGGCCCAATTCAAAGTTCTTTCCAGAGCTTTTTCCGCTTGCAAATGAGTAACAGGATAAGGACTACATTCATCAAGAACCATTATTATATCTGCCCCCAAAGCCAGTTGAATCTTAAGAACCTCTTCCGGAGTTAAAAAATGAGAAGAGCCATCAAGATGTGATTTAAATTTTACCCCCTCTTCATCTACCTTCTGTAAAGGAGATATACTGAAAATCTGATATCCCCCGCTGTCGGTAATTACAGCCCCTTTCCAATTCATAAATGAATGAAGGCCCCCCAGCTTCTCAATAATTCGATAACCAGGACGAAGATAGAGATGGTAGGCATTGCAGAGAATAACCTTTATCCCCATCTCTTTTAATTCCTCAGGGGAGATAGCTTTGACACTCCCTTGAGTGCCTACAGGCATAAAGACAGGTGTATCAAAAGCCCCATGAGAGGTAGAAATCCTTCCCCATCGACCACCAGTTGAGGCATCTTTATGTAATAAAGTAAATTGCATTGCTATAAAATAGCAGGGATGGAGAGAAAGTCAAATTAAACCTGAAATTAAAGTTTAGATTACGAGCATGGCATCCCCAAAAGATAAAAAGCGGTAGTTTTCTTTTACTGCCTCCTTATAAGCAGTCAGTAATCTCTTTTTTCCTGCAAAGGCAGCCACTAGAAGAATAAGAGAGGACTTCGGTACATGAAAATTAGTAAGGAGTCCCTCTAGCACCCTAAATTTATACCCCGGATAGATAAAAAGATCCGTCCAGCCTTCTCCTGGTTTAACCTCTCCACAGCCAGTAGCCTGTGTTTCCAGAGCTCGGGTCGTAGTAGTACCTACCGCCACTATTCTGCCTTTTCCCTTTTTAGCCTCATTAATAGCTGCTGCAGCCTCTTTGCTAATTATAAAATACTCTTCTGGGATTTTGTTCTTCTCCACCTCTGGCTCAGGCAAAGGCTTAAAACTAGCCCATCCCGTATGCAGGGTGATCTGGGCCACCTTTATCCCTTTCTCTTTTATTCTTTCAAACAAAGAATAAGTAAAGTGAAGTCCTGCTGTAGGAGCAGCTACAGCACCCTTTTTTTTAGCGTAAACCGTCTGATATCTTTTTCTATCCTCAAAGGAGGGACCTTTATCCCTTTTAATGTAAGGAGGAAGGGGAATCTGACCAATTTTAGCCAAAACCTCTTCTACCCCTTTGGAGGGAGTAAACTCAACTACAGCTTTTGCCCCTTGTTCTTTACTTATCACCTTCGCCGTAAGTCTGGTTTGTGGAAAGTAAATTTGGCTTCCTTCTTTAATCCTTTTCGCGGGTTTTAGTAAACACTCCCAGGAGCTCATTTTTTTCTTTTGTAAAAGAAAAATTTCCACCTTTCCCCCTGTGGCTTTTTTTCTCCCCTTTAATCTAGCCGGTATCACCCTGGTATTGTTCAAAACCAACAAATCTCCTTCTTGTAAAAATTCTACCACCTCGTAGAACCTCTTGTGTTCTATTTCGTCTCTATCTCGATGAAGTACTAACAGACGAGAACTATCCCTCCGAATAAGAGGGTGTTGAGCGATAAGCTCTCTGGGTAGATAATAGTCAAATTCCTCCAGTTTCATTTTCACTTTCCTTTTACCTAAACGTCCTTAAAAGTATCAAGAAAATTTCTTTTGGTCAAATAGTGCCTCAGGACAATTTTCTTCTGTTGCTGTATATCCGCTTTGGATTATTTCTACTCAGCTTCTTCGCTACGGGAAAGATTCAAACTCGTCACTTCGTTCCTCAAACAGTAAATCTTTCTTTTTCCTTCGCTCAGAAGCTTCGTTAAGGTAACGGCTATAAGGCTCCTTCAGAAAATGTCCTTCGGCAAGCGTATAATTAGATATTAAGAAGTGCCACATGACGAAATATATACACTGTATGGCAAAATATGTACACCATATCTTCTCCCCTTCGCGCTGTATCCCGCATTCCTCGCCTGTTTCCGGGCTTCGTGCCAAGATGAGCTTCTAGAAAGGGGTTGACAAACTTGTCCGAGATAATATAATATTGATGTACACTTTAGCATTAGTGTACATTTTTAGACTTAACCTGTTCAGATTTCGTCAAAAAATGACTAAAAAAGTAAACTTTTCAAGAAAATAAGAGAAGATAAAAATAGGAGCGCAGAAAACAGCAAAAGTAAATAGCACGTCGGATAATCCCAATGTAGAAGTAGGAATCGAAAGGAGCGGAAAAAATGGCAAAAGTAAATAGAATGAGCCTGGAAAGCATCCTCCTTAAAGAAAAATTTCTTACAGAAAAAGACCTAAAAAAAGCTGAGCAATATCAGAAAAAAAACGGAAAGACTCTATCCCAGGTCTTTATTAAATTAGGACTGGTCACAGAAGAACAGGTAGTAATAGGACTGGCAGAACAGCTGGGTCTTCCCCACATGAAGCTCACCAATTATAAATTAGATCCCAATGTGATGGAAATTGTCCCTGAAAAAATAATTAAAAAAGATAAAGTAGTTCCTTTATCTAAATCCGGAAATACCCTCACTGTAGCCACAGCTGATCCTCTAGACGTTTTAATGATTGACGATTTAAGAACTATCACTGGCTGCAATATCCAGACTATTGTCGCTACCCTTTCCGAAATCAATCAGGTTATTGAGGATTATTACTCAGCTATTGTTACCGAGAGCTTAGAAGAATTGATGAAAAAATTCGGAAAAAAAACAGAAAAGCTCGAGATAATTACCAACATCAATCTGGATAAATTAGTAAAACAAGCTAAAGAAGCCCCTATTATCAAAATGGTTAATTTAATTCTTTCCCGAGCTATCGAGGCACGAGCTAGTGATATTCATATTGAACCCTTTGCTAAAAAATTGCAAATCAGGTACAGAATTGATGGTATTCTCTATCCCTTTACTTCTCTTTCTAAAAAAGTACAGCATGCCGTCATCTCTCGTATAAAGATCCTCTCGGAGCTTAATATTGCAGAGCACCGACTTCCTCAAGATGGTAGATTCCGAGTCAAAGCCCATAGGAGAGATGTAGATTTTCGTGTCTCCACTATTCCAACCAGATTTGGAGAAAAGGTAGTTATCCGTCTTTTTGATAAAGCTCAACTTATGGGCTTAACCATTGATAAATTAGGATTTGAGGAAAACATTCTCCAGAAATATCAAAGAGCTATCAGCCAGCCTTATGGGATGATTGTCATAACCGGCCCCACCAGCTGCGGAAAATCTACTTCTCTCCATGCCGCCATAGAAACCCTCAACAGCCCTGACAAAAATATCCTCACCATTGAGGATCCGGTAGAATATGAGACAAAGGGAATCAACCAGGTCCAGATTCATGAGAAGATTGGATTAACTTTTCCTCGAGCCCTGCGTGCTTTTCTGCGCCAGGATCCAGATATAATTATGCTAGGAGAAATGCGGGATGCAGAGACAGCGAACATAGGAATTCAAGCTGCCTTAACCGGACACCTTCTCTTCACCACCCTTCACACCAACGATGCTCCCGGAGCTATAACAAGGTTAATCAATATGAAAGTGGAACCTTTTCTCGTTTCTGGCGCTCTTATCTTCGTAGGAGCACAAAGGTTGATGCGAAAGGTATGTAAAAATTGTGCCCTCCCTTACAAACCCTCTCCTCTACTCTTAAAGGAATTAAATATAGAGGACAGGAAAGCTGAAGACATTATTTTCTATAAAGCAAAAGGTTGTTCTCTCTGCAATAATACTGGTTATAAGGGGAGAATAGCTGCAATGGAAGCTGTGGAGATTAACGATGAAATCAGGGAATTAATTCTAAAAAAAGCTTCTGATGTTGAAATTAAGAAAACTGCTATTTCTATCGGAATGATTCCCTTGAGGGAGAATGCTCTTGCCAAGGTCCTGCGAGGAAAAACAACTATAGAAGAATTAGCCAGGGTAACGGGAATGATAGCGGAAACAGAGTAACAGGAATGAGGGGGAAATGGCTGCTTACCATTATCTAGCCTTAAATGGAGAAGGAACAAAAATAAAAGGGCTAATAGAGGCGGATGACGAAAAAAAAGCTATAGCTCAATTAAAACCTAGAGGACTAACCATTATCTCTCTTAAAAAGAATGTTAATCTCTTTAATTCTGTTAGGGGAAAACCAGGTGCTGGAATTCGGATTTTTAAACCCAGAATAAAGAGTAAAGATATAATTATCTTTCTTCGACAGTTCGCTACCCTTATTAATGCTGGCCTTCCTGTAGTACAGGCATTAGCTATTATGATTGAACAAACTCCCCATTCTACTTTGAAGGAAAAAATTAGCCAGATAAGAAAAGATGTAGAAGCGGGTATGCCTTTATCTGAGGCCTTAGCTAAACACCCCAGGGCCTTTTCTACCCTTAGCTGCAATATGATAAGAGCAGGGGAAATGGGGGGAATCCTTGATATTATTCTTACCAGACTGGCTAACTATTTAGAATCTACAGAGAACATAAAACAGAAGACAACAGCAGCTATGCGATACCCTGTTTTTGTTATGTTTATGGCTGCCGGGCTTATCGCCGCATTGATACTTTTCGTCCTTCCTAAAATGAAAACCCTTTTTCAAGAATCTTTTCAGGCTGAACTTCCCTTTCTCACTCAACTCATGCTCGATATATCAGATTTCGTCAGAACAAAATTTTACTTCATCCTTATCATTATTGCTGGGCTGGGAGCTGCCTATCATTTCATCAAAAAATCCGATAAAGGGTCTTATTTGCTAGACAAGCTAAAATTAAAGCTGCCTATAATAGGAAAATTATTTCATAAGATTTGTTTATCCAGATTTACCAGAACTCTAGCTACTTTGTTCAACAGCGGAGTTCCCATCCTGGACAGCCTGGATATGACAGGGAAGACAGTCGGAAATAAAGTTATTGAAAAAGCGGTAGAAGAGGCAAAATCTTCTTTAAAAGAGGGAGAAGCTCTTGCCGATCCACTCAAAAAATATCCTGTGTTCCCTCCTATGGTTGTGAGTATGATTTCAGTAGGAGAACAAACCGGGGCTCTGGAAGAGATGCTTGACAAAATCTCTGACTTTTACGACCGAGAAATAGAAGTGATGATAGACTCCTTTGCCAGTATGCTCGAACCTCTTCTCCTGGGATTCTTAGGGATAACCATAGGAATAGCAGTAGTGGCTATGTATCTGCCTTATTTCACTATGTTCCAATATATTGGAGAATGAATTAGTCGTACATTGTACATCGTACTTCGTACTTCGTGTTCCCTCTCCCCACAGGGGAGAGGGAAGGGGTGAGGGGGAAAATTCCTCACCTGTCATTGTGAAGCAATGTCACATCTGCCTTTAGTAGGCAATGTCATTGCGAGGCCGAGCCGAAGCAATCTCAAAAGCTCAATTAACGAGATACGAATTTGGAGGGAGGTGAGAAAAGATGATGAAGAAACTGTTTAGGAAAGAGAAAGGGTTTACCTTGATCGAGCTTATAATCGTAGTGGCTATCATTGGGATAATAGCCGGGATTGCCATTCCCAGATTTTTGGGAGTTCGAACAAAAGCCAAGGTAACCCGGGCCTTTGCAGACATGGCAAGTATCGGTACAGCACTGGAGATGTACTATACGGAGGAGGATGAGTATCCGCAGACTCTGGGTGATGTCAAGCTGAAGGAGTACATCAGCAGCATACCTGATGAACCGTTTGGAACCGAAGATGCACTAGAATATAGATACTACGTTAATGATGCTACTTCAGCAACCCTCTGGCTACTTGTCTCTAACGGACCCGATGGAACTGCTAACGAAACAGCACCTGATCTTACCGGGACCCTTGTAGCCGGTCAGCTGGGAGGACCTGATGGTGTCCTGAGTGGTTACGGTTTCATCTACACAGATGACCAGACGGAAGGATGGTCCATCGCTGGAGACAGCCGCGACCTTGGCGATATAGGAAGAGCTGGACCATAAGAGCCCACTTTGTTTGAAGTTTAAAAGAAAAAAAGGGGGAGAAATCCCCCTTTTTTTCTTTTAAACTTCTCTTGAACATATAAAAATTTATACGTGTACCGAGGCACATTTCAAAAAGTCTCTTCCTTTGGAATAGACTTTTTCCTAGACATTTTTCCCATTTTCCGTAGCGACTTTCGGGACATGCTTGCCGTCGAAGACG
>JAUWRC010000020.1 GCA_030610745.1 Clostridia bacterium | reverse complement strand
TTCCTGTAATAATTTGTCTTCAAGGGCACAGTACAGGCATGCACATTTCTCTAGGACGGCCGAAATATGAGGGTGACGAGAAGAGCATAAAAGGGGGAGACCGTGATTTTGCACTACAAGCCGTTCGTGAAGGCTATGCTGCCCTGGTCATTGAACAGCGTTGTTTCGGTGAACGTAAGGACAATCGGTCATCGGAGCTCGTTCACTTCGAGAGCTCCTGTCACCATGCCACTATGACCGCTTTGCTACTTGGCCGTACAATGATCGGAGAACGTGTATGGGATGTATCCCTATTTTATTTTAATTTAGAGGCCAGCTATGATAAAAATAGAGAAAGACAAATTTCTTATTGAGGGCAAGCCGACTTATAGCCATATACCTGATGTAAATCCTGACGCACTAGGAAAGTTGTTTAACTTTCGGGCTGTTCAGGCTACCTTTGAGGACAAAAATCCCAGGACAAGGATAATATGGAGATATCCAGATGGAACAGAATACAATCCAGAAAGACAGACAGATGAGTTCATCGCTCACCTGCCTGAATATAAAAGACATGGAGTAATAGGATTTACTATAAATTTTCAAGGGGGTGGGCCAAAAGAGGGCAAGTTTACCAGCGGACAAGAGTGGATAAATACCGCCTTCAGGGAAGATGGGTCTATCAAACCAAAGTACGCCCATAGAATCAAAAGAGTAATTGAGGCAGCAGGTAAAACCGGGATGATTCCCATTGTGGGCTTGTTTTATTTTGGCCAGGACCATCATTTGAAGGATGAGAAGGCGGTAAGACGAGCGGTAATCAATGGAGTAGAGTTTCTTAAACAGTTGAAGAACGAGAATCTCTTAATTGAGATAAATAACGAAAGTGATATAGGTTATGTTCACGAGATATTGCGGCCATCCCGAGTGCATGAGGCAATAAGATTGGCTCAAGAAGTAGGGGAAGATGCGTTTCCCGTTTCCACAAGTTTTAAAGGAGGAGTTATCCCTCCTCATGCGGTTATTGAAGAAGCTAATTTTATTCTTGTCCATGGAAATGGGCAGACTCCAGAAAAAATCCGCCAGATGGTTAAAATAATTCAGGAAAAGGCGGATAAGCCTGTTGTATTCAATGAAGATTCTGTGCAGATAGATAATTTAGAGGCTGCCTTTGAGGAAGGTGCCAGTTGGGGATATTATGACCAGGGCAAGAATAACTATTGTGATGGCTTCCAGTCTCCCCCTACCAACTGGGAGATTAACACTAAAGCAAAAAGCGCCTTCTTCAATAAAGTTACCCAGCTGGTTGGGATAAAAAGGTAAGTAGCGGTCGGATTCATCCGACATTGTTTGATAAATCAAACCGCTACAATGTGCGGACCTGTGTCTGCCGTATTCTGGTGCAGGCAGGTAAATCAAAAGAACCTGGAAGGGATGATAGAAATGAAGTATTCTGTTATCACTGGTTTTTTGGGAAAGCTTCAGGATAGATTTACTGAGTATCAAACCGAAAGAAGCTTAGAAGAAAAATTTAAGTTAGCCTCTCAAATTAAGGGATTGAATGGACTGGAAGTATGTTATCCTCTAGACTTCAAAGACCCCGAGCTTCTGAAAAATTTACTGAATAAACATAACTTAGAAGTCTCATCTGTAAATGTAAATTTAAAAAAGGAATCAAGATGGGCCTGGGGCTCTCTTACCTGTTCCGAGGAAAAAGTGAGAATGCAAGCGGTCCAGGTTTTAAGGAAAGCAATGAACTTAGCCCCGGAGATTGGGTGCAGGCTCCTCACCGTCTGTTTATTAAATGATGGGCATGATTATTCTTTCCAGATGGACTACAGGAAGGCCTGGAAGTATCTTGTGGAAGGGGTGAAAAAGGTTGCCCGCTGCCGAGACGATGTCAAACTAAGCATTGAATACAAGATGAGCGAGCCATCAGTTCATACCATAGTTGGGAATGTGGGCAAAGCCCTTTATCTGTGTGAAGAAGTTGGCAGAAATAATGTTGGTGTAACCCTCGATATAGGCCATGCCCTTTATGCAGGAGAAAATCCTGCTGAATCTGCCTGCCTTTTAGCGGAGAAGGGAAGGCTCTTTCATATTCATATAAACGATAATTTCAGAAACTGGGACTGGGATTTAATCCCGGGATTTGTTAATTTCTGGGATTATATTGAGTTTTTTTTCTATTTAAGAGAGTATGGCTACCAGGGATGGATTGCCATGGACGTTTTCCCTAAAAATATGGATGTCATAGAAGTTTTTGGCAAAAGCATTGAATTTGCCAAAAATATAGAACATATAGTAGGAAATATCAGCCCGACAAAGATTTTTCAATTGATGGGAGAAAGAAAGATTCCCCAAATTTTCTCTTATCTTCAGAAAAAATCATTAAACCTGGGGGAAAAATGAAGCTGGGAATTAACAATTCCATCTGGGAAATAGCAGGTATAAATCTGGATAAAGCTTTAGATAGAATAAATAGTTTTGGCTTTAAATATGTGGATATTTTAGCCTTTGGAAGCGGGAACCCTGTCTCTTTAAGCTCCAGGGAAAGAAGAAAAATTGCCAAAAAGTTTCAGGAGCTTGATTTAGTCTCTTCTGGCATGGTAACTCTTCCCCCGGCAAACATTGCCTCTGGGCACTCTAAGGAAAAAGAGAAGTCTCTTTTCTATCTTAAATCCTGTGCTGAATTCCAGGCTGAGTTAGGGGGAAAACAAATACTATTAGGGTTTGGAGCTGGATGGAAGACCCTAGAGATTAGCCAGGAGGAGGCCTGGGTAATCTCTCTTAATTTCATCAGAGAATACTGTGAATATCTTTTTAATCTAAATATTCTCTTAACTTTAGAGCTGGACCCTTTTGTTTATAATGTGGTTAATGATACGGTCTCTATGGCAAGAATGATTGAGGATGTGGGACAAAGTAATTTATTTGCCAATATTGACATTGGTCATTTAGCTATTACCAGAGAATCTCCTCAAACTCTGGAGAAATTAAAGGATAAAATCATGCATGCTCATATAAGTGATAATAATGGAAAAATTCATGCAAATTGGATAATCGGCACAGGGGTTACCAAAATCGCTGATTATTTGACCAAATTAATGGAGATGGGCATTGATGGAACCTGTAAAAACTATGAGGAGATAGCCGTAGCCTCTCTTGAATTGGGAGAGGTAGGCCAGGATATTAAGAACCCAGATAATTATGTGAGGCAAAGCATAAACTATATTAAGAAAAATATTCCCCAGCTTATCCCTTAGAAAAATGGTGTCTGTCCCTATTTTTTAACTAATTTCTGGAAATCTTTTGTCTCTTTTCGCAGTTGTTTAACAAAACTATTGTCTTCGATGGTACCAATGGCAGCTCTCATCTCGGCAGCATTTCTGTATGTTGAGGCTCGAAATGGATTGTCAAAATCTTTTTTTCGAGATATATAAACCTCCTCACAAATAAATTTCTGGATATTGACTGCTTTATTTAAGGCTGCTTTCCACTGTTTCTTTGTGAGGTGAGCTGTTCCGATTAACTCACAAAGCGTGGCATAAGCATGTTTTTGCTTTTCAAGAGTATACTTATCCCAGAGAGTATTATACCTGGAATGAATTTCTTTCCATGTGGTGAGCCTGCCCTGGCCAATATCACTTCGGAGCTGTTTAACATCTTTTTTGGGCACGATCTGTCCTCCCATGTTTACCCATTCTTGTTGGCGCCTGCCATTTAATGTATTACTCATAGATGAAAACGTTGCAGTTGTATCTCTTTTCATGTAAGAGAGTAGATTCTTGACAGCATAATAATGTAGCATATCGCCGTATGCATGATATGCCTTATATACTTTGAGAATCACCACTTTCCGTTTCGATTTTTCCATTTTTTCACCAAGAACTTCCAAACCATTTATCTGGTTCTCTGTCCCCGACAGAAGCTGGCGCCCAAGCTGCGAGGCTTCCTCCTCGTCTTTCTCATCGGTTAACCCATCTTTTTTTCGCAGGCTTGCTTTCCCAGTCCATATTTCTAAGAGGCGTCGAGCACCCCATATCTCCTCTATTGTATCGGGAGCCAGAAAATCAAATTCAATATTTTGAACTTTTCTCTTGCGCTCATCACGCCTCTGAAACTTCCAGGCATTTCTTGCTAAAGCATACATATTATACAGCCACCAGAATGCCGGCATTACCTCCAATTGGTCCTTGGCTTGATTGTTGTTAAGAAGTGAAAAAGGCAGGGGGATATCAAGTTCCGCTGGGTAATCTGCTTTTGAGAGCAACACAAAAGAAGCAAAACGGGACGAGTGCTTGAGGCTCGTACATAGTCCTGGCCAGAATCCGCGGCCAGCTTGAATCTCATTGTCATTGGCTCTACTATTGTGATTTGAGCCAATGGTAACACCTGCGGCTATGTTGCTCTGGCCCATAATAAGAGAGGCTGTAAGAAATGAATTGTTATGATGCTGCTGGTGTGCTGGAAATATAAGAGTATTGAGCACTTCACAACATGAAATGGTTGAATTATCTCCCAGAAATGAGTTGATAAGTCTGGCCCCGTATTTGAGACTTGAATTATCACCTAAAATAAACCGTACAGCTTTACAGCCATAGAAAATATGGCAGTTAAAACCAATAATGCCGTTTACTAACTCAACCCCTTCTCCAATTTGTGTAGGCTCTGCGGCTGAAGAATTGATGGTTAGATTTTTTAGTTTGTTGGCACCTTTAATATACGAGTGGCAGCCTACCTTAACATCCTTGAGGATGCGAGAATTTTTAATCACACACTGACTGCCAACCATGCCGTAAAAACCACGACGAGAGTCAAAACTCGTTTGTGTAATCTTTTTTAGTTTTTCTTGCAGGCGGGCATCATCACGATATTTTGCCCAAAGGTAGGCATCAGCCGAGAGCATGCCATCAAAAGGCAAGACCTTGCGAGAGCCAGTTTCGTTCACCACATCAAGCCATATACGAACATCTTCTGACTCGCCTTCTTTAATAATTCCATTACCAAATTTTGCATGGTTAGTTGTATGCATTTCATCAATATTAAAGAGTATTGAGCCATCACCAATAATGAAATGCGCTAAATAACGAACATTATGAATTGCTACATCATTACCTATATCAGAGGAGATAATTGTACTGTTTGTAATCCCCGCTGGTAGGTGTAAGTTATGATGTTCAAGAATAACATTGCGCAGTATTCCAATCCGAACAAGTCCGAAAAATTCTGTATTTTTTATTTGGTTTGCATCAAACTGGTCTGTAACCAGTATTTCATCCCAGTTATCAGAAGTGTTATTATTTTTTACAAGCCTTTCAACCTCATCTGAATGCAGATGCCTCCATCGTACTTTTAGCCATGATGTTTGATTATAACGATGGTAGTACTCATCCCTCCCTCTAGGAATGTATTTATTTGGAATAAAATTCTTGCCCATGCTATCCGCGGGCAAAATTGAGACATTATCCATATCATACTCCTGGTTGAGTTTTTGCTTTGCTAAAATTATATTCTAATTTTCTGGAAATGTCAAAAATAACACTACTCCCCATCAAAAGAGGATTAACAGGTGCTTGAGCTAACCCGTGACTATAAACAACAATTTGTGTGTACTTGACAAAAGTTTGAAAATCAGTTATACTTTTTAACAGAAAGACAACAAAACGGAAAATTAGTATGATAGGGGGTACCTGGAGATGAAAAAAAGAGCGATTGTGTCAGAACGTGGTACTGTAACTATACCTGAGGCTATCAGAAAGGTAGCTCATATATGTCCAGGAGATTTAATCGAATTTGAACCAGGCAAGAATGATATCATCTTAAGACGGCTACTCGTTACTAGAGCTGGAGAGGAAAGGTTTATGAGCGATGATGAATGGGATAAGTTCGAGGATATGGTGAGACAGCAGCTGAAGAAAGGTGAATATACCAGCTATACTGATTTTGGAAAAGCAAGAGAGCATTCTCGAAGACTAAGAAAGTAGATAATGCGCCTAAATTATCTTAAATCATACGATAGGTCATTTGAAAAATTAACCTCTCTCGGGCAAGAAAACTCGATTAAAGCTATTGACGCTTTAATCGAGTTTATTAAGATAGGTAAAAAACCTCAGGGATTGGGTCTAAAAAAGGTCCGGAAGGACTATTGGGAAATAAGGTTAAGCATTAAAAATAGAATAATTTTTGAGTTTAAGGGCGATGTAATAAATTTTGCTTTTGTTGGTAGCCATAATGAGGTTAAAAAATTTTTAAAACAAAAAGGGAAGTAAAAAGATAATCAGGAGATTTTTTTATGTACGATGCTATCGTAGTTGGAGCTGGACCTATTGGCTCTTATACTGCTTATCAGCTTGCTGAAGTGGGTTTTGAGGTAGCTCTCTTAGAAGAGGATAAGGAAGTTGGCAGGAATGTCATCTGTACAGGTGTAATAGGCACTGAGGCTTTTGAGCGGTTCGACTTACCTCGAAAATCTATAGTTTCCGAGATAAAGTCTATAGTTTTTTTCTCACCATCTCTTCTTAGTATAAATTACACACCTTCTGAGACTCTGGCTTATGTAGTGGATAGGCACTTATTTGATAAGGAGCTCTTACAATATGCCCAGGGAAAGGGAGTGGACGTCCATTTAGGAAAGCAGGTTCACCGAATCAATATTAGCAGAGACTTTGTCGAGGTAGAGTCCTGGAATGGAACCTCTTTTGAAACCTTGAGGGCAAGGCTTGTTGTCCTGGCCACGGGGATTAATTACCGACTTCAAAGAAGTTTGGGGTTGGGTGTACCTGCTTCTTTTCTTAAAGGGGCTCAGGCTGAAGTAGAAGTCAAGAACCTCAGGCGAACTGAGATTTACGTGGGCAGGCAAATTTCACCAGGTTCTTTTGCCTGGGCAGTACCTCTTAGAAAGAAGCGGGCAAGAATAGGAGTTCTTGCAGAGGATAAAGGAGCCCCCCGTCTGAAAAAGTTTATGGGGGAAAGATTTGCCGGAAGGATTAAAGAGGAGAATCCTGTAGTTTACCAAAAGAGAATAGCCTATGGGCCAGTTCGAAAAAGTATTAAAGACAGGGTTCTGGCTGTGGGTGAGGCTGCTGGTCAGGTGAAGACTACCACTGGCGGCGGTATCTTCTATGGTCTTTTATGTTCTGAGGCAGCGGTTCATGTTCTCCAAAAAGCTTTTTCTAAAGGTGACTTAAGCCAAAGAGGGCTTCTTCAATACGAAAGATTGTGGAAGGCTAAGCTGGGCAAAGAGCTGAAGATGGGTCAGTGGGCAAGAAAGATCGCGAGAAGACTCAGCGATAAGCAGATAGATAATATTTTTAAGTTTGTCGAAAAAAGGGCATCCATAAAAGAGATGTTGGAAGAAAAAGTTAAATTTGACTATCATGTAGGCTTGATTTCTTTGGGGTTAAAACTTTTGCGCCTGGGGAAGGGGAAGTAAAATGGAAAAAGGTATCTTATATCCAGTGGGAACTCCTATAGGGAATTTAAAAGATATTAGCTTAAGAGCTCTTCAGGTTTTAAAACAGGTAAATCTTATTGCTTGTGAGGATACCAGACACACCCGTAAATTATTGGCTCATTATGATATTCATACTTCTTTAACTAGCTTTTATGAGCAAAATCAGTTTAAAAAGACCCCTTATCTCATCAGGTGTTTGAAAGCCGGAGAAAATATTGCTCTGGTGAGTAATGCAGGGATGCCTGGAATATCTGACCCTGGCTCTCCTCTTATAAAAGAGGCAGTGAAGGAGGGAATTAAGATTGTTCCTATTCCTGGCCCTACCGCCTTAATTAGTGGCCTGGTTGCCTCTGGTCTTCCTACAGAGAGCTTTATCTTTGAAGGATTTCTGGGAAGGAGGAAAGCTGAGCGGGCAAGGAAGCTGAGGGAGTTAAAAGATGAGAAAAGGACTATTATTCTCTATGAAGCTCCTCACAGGATAAGAAAGATTCTCCCTGAGATTAGAAAAATTATGGGAGACCGTTACATAGCCATTGGCAGGGAACTTACCAAGAAATTTGAGGAGATAATAAGGGGAAAGGTAAGCCAGGTAGAGGCAGTTTTTGAGAAAAAACTTCCCAGAGGGGAGTTTACGGTGGTGATTGAGGGAAAACATTAATTCGTTGCTCGTCGCTCGTTGCTCGTACAAGAAAATCGAAGAGAAGGACACAGCTGCCGAGGCAGGTATTGACATCTTAGAATGATACTATAGGATAAGGTAAAAATGGTGATTTTTATTCATCGATTCAATGATTGTGAGAAATGAGAGTATTTATTGCTGTAGAGTTAACCGAATCTATCAAAGGGAAAATAGCTGGGCTGCAGGAAGGATTGAAGGGGACGCCGGATAAAATAAAATGGGTAGATCCTTCCCTTATTCACCTCACCTTAAAATTTTTGGGGGAGATAAAAGAAGAGGGATTAAAGAAGGTTCTCTGGGTAAGCCGAGAGGTAGCCGCTGGATTCTCTTTTTTTAGAATAAAAATCAAGGGAACAGGGGTATTTCCTGATTCTCCTTCCCCTAGAGTTGTCTGGGTAGGGGTAGAAGAAGGGGGAAATAAGCTGAAAGCTCTGGTAAACCAATTAGAAAAAGAGCTGGTCAGGCAAGGTTTTGCTGAAGAAAAAAGGGAATGGATACCTCACCTGACACTGGGAAGGGTGAAGGTTTTAAAGGAAAAAGGAAAATTGAGAGATATCGTCTTAAGCCATAAGGGAATAGAGGCAGGAGAGATGGAGGTAAAAAGTATCGGTGTAATCGAGAGCCGCCTTACTCCTGAGGGACCTATTTATACTCTCCTGGAACGAATTCCCTTGGTAAGGAGGTAAAGATGATACAAATTGCCATAAATAAAGAGGAGCTTAAGAAAATTATAAAGGAAGCTGTGAAGGAAACTGTAGAAGAAGAAAAGGTGGAGAATTTTTTTAAATCTATTCCTTTTGTGTCAAACCAGGAGATGGAAGAGATTAATAAATTATATGGAAAACCCGCAGAGAAGAAAGAGCCTGCATATAGCGAAGAGATGGAAGTATGAAATGGGAAATAGAATATTCTAAAGAAGCGGAGCGGTACTATCCGCTAAACGCTACCCGCTATCCGCTAAGGAGAGGAGAAAGCAAATGAGAGAAGAGAAGATGAAGGTTTTGGATATAGCTATGCGCCAGGTTGAGCGTCAGTTTGGCAAGGGTTCACTTATGCGTCTGGGGGAAAGAGCGGCCCGCATGGACGTAGAGATTATCCCTACGGGAAGCATTGCTTTAGATGCAGCTTTAGGCATAGGAGGTGTGCCCAGGGGAAGAGTGGTGGAGATATTTGGCCCGGAGGGTTCTGGTAAAACTACCCTGGCTTTACACATTGCTGCTGAGGCTCAAAAAAAAGAAGGGATAGCGGCTTTCATTGATGTTGAACACGCCCTGGATCCTGGTTATGCTAAAAGGTTGGGGGTGGATACAGATAATCTTCTCATCTCACAGCCAGATTCTGGCGAACAGGCTCTGGAAATTGCCGAGATTTTAGTACGCAGCAATGCCGTAGATGTAATCATAGTTGATTCAGTGGCGGCCCTTGTTCCTCGAGCTGAGCTAGAGGGAGAGATGGGGGACTCTCACGTGGGTCTTCAGGCTAGGCTTATGTCTCAGGCCTTGCGTAAATTGACGGCAGCCATAAGCAATTCTAAAACCTGCACTATTTTTGTTAATCAGTTAAGGATGAAAATTGGGGTAATATTTGGTAATCCTGAAGTTACTCCGGGAGGTAGAGCTCTTAAATTTTACGCTTCCGTAAGAATGGATGTTAGAAGGAAGGCTTCTTTAAAGAAAGGGGAAGAGCAGATAGGTAATAGAACGAGGGTAAGAGTGGTTAAGAATAAACTTGCTCCTCCTTTTCGCAGCGCTGAGTTTGATCTCTTGTTCGGGGAGGGGATTTCCAAAGAGGGAAGTATACTGGATATGGGAGAAGAGCTGGGAATTATTGAGAAATCAGGGGCGTGGTATTCATATGCAGAGACTAGATTGGGACAGGGAAAAGAGAGTGCTCGAGGGTTTCTTAAAGATAAGAAAAACTTTTCTCTTAGAGAGAAGATAGAGCAGAAGATAAGGGAGAAGTTAGGTTTTCTGAAAGAAAAGAAGGAAAAAGTCAAACCCGAACCTAAAGTCAAAGATTAAGGATACTTGCAGGAATCCGGAATTGCAAATAGCTATAGAATAGAGAAAAGAGAATGGAGACAGTTACCATAAGTATGAAGAGCTGGATTTTTCTTCTTTGTTTGTTTTTATTTACTCATCCAGCGGGAGCTGAGCAGGATTACGGGGTTAAGGGAAAACCAGAATTTTATTTCTACCCTACCCATACTCAGATAGTTCTGGAAAAAGCCGAAAAAACTGTGTATGTAGATGTGATAAGCAAGTCATCAAGCCATCCACGTTTATTTATTGATCTCTTTCCAGCTGTTCTCCTTTTTCCTCAAGAAGAAGAGGTTAAAGTAGGAGATAAGTGGGAGCGTGAAGTAGAAGATAGATTTGTTCAAGGAGTTTATCTAGAGCAAGAATCTGATAGTGTGGTAAAGGTAGTTTTGGATTTGGCTTCTCCAGATTGTACTTACGATATTTTTTCAGAAGATCCCCGAAGGCTGGTTATTGACGTAAGAGGGAAGGATTTAATAGCAGAACTGTTAAAAAAGAAGGCGTCTTCCTCATCTTCACTTTTTGCTGCTCAGGCTCGAGGGGAAGAAGGAACTAAAGAAGAGGTTTATGAGAAAGATGCTATTTCTTCACTTCTACTTCGTCAAAAAGAAGAGGAGAAAGTTTATAAGATAGTGTTAGACCCCGGGCACGGGGGAAAGGATCCGGGAGCTACTGGACCTTCTGGATTAAAGGAAAAAGATGTAGTCCTTGCTGTGGCTAAAGAACTAGACAGGTTACTGAAGGAAGAACCAGGGGTAAAAGTTTATCTAACCAGAAGAGATGACCGTTTTATTTCTCTCACTCAAAGGACAGAGATGGCCAACCAGCTAGGGGGGGATATTTTTATAAGTATCCACGCTAATTCTGCTCCTAGTAAAGAAGCCAGCGGGGTGGAAACTTTTTTTAATTCTAGATATTCTTACGGAGAAGGAGCAGAGGCAGTAGCTGCCAGCGAGAATGTTTCCCTGGGATCTGAGGATGTTTCTGAGGAGGCTAAAACTATTTTCTGGGATCTGATTCAAGATCGGTATCGAAATGAAAGCAATGATTTATCCCATCTTGTCCAAGAAGAGCTGTCCGACACTACTGGTTTGGAAAATAGAGGAGTAAAATCGGCGCCATTTTATGTTTTAAGAGGAGCAGCTATGCCGGCTATTCTGGTAGAGATAGGTTTTCTCTCCAACCCCTGGGAAGAGAGAAAATTGAAAGGGGAGGATTTTAGAAAAAAAATCGCTCTGGGGATTTTCAAAGGGCTGAAAGCTTATTTTGAAAATAGTATATAGTATATAGTATATAGTATATAGTACTTCGTATATCGTAAAGAGAATTTGTGTCAGAAAACCGTCCCCTGACACATACTAAACGCTATACGCTACCCGCTATACGCTAAAAAAGGAGGATGGCTCTCCCTCTATCTTTATAAACGGAGTCTTTGAGCTAAAATATAAATGAAGAAAAAGAGCGGACAAAAAAAGAGAAAAAAGCGTATTTTAACCTACATTGTAGTGGGAATAGTTTTTTTTGCTGCAGGAGCATTGGCTGTTGCGTTACTTCAAGGAAAAGGATACCAGATTAAGGAGTGGATTACCAGCCTTCGAGAGAAGGGGGGTCAAGTTAAAGAGTGGATTACTAAGCCTTCTCCTCCCCAAGAGATGAAAATAGTTAAGCTCTATTTTTCCGACCCGGCAGGGGAATATCTTGTCCCTGAGGAAAGAAGAATCGTTGCTTCATCTCAGATTGAGAAAGAGGCTAAGCTGATATTGGAGGAGTTAATCAATGGTCCGAAGGAGTCTTCTCTTAATCCTACCCTTCCTTCAGAGACAGAAATACGAGCTGTTTATGTGAAGGAAAACTGTTTTTATGTGGATTTTTCCTCTTCTTTAAAAGAGAAACATCCGGGAGGTTCTACTGGAGAACTGCTTACTATTTATTCCATAGTTAATACTCTTCTTGACAACTTTCCCTCTCAATCTCGAGTGCAAATTCTAATTCAGGGTGAGCCAGCAGAAACCCTGGCCGGGCACATCGATATAAGGAACCCTTTAAGTAAGAATTTTGAGGTGGTAAAGTAGCTCATAGCTCATAGCTCATGGCTCATAGCTCATAGCTCATTGTAAATGTCATTGCGAGCCTGCCGAAGGCAGGCGTGGCAATCTCAAGAGAGGCTGTGGTGTTTAAAGAAAAAGAGTTTGCTTTTACTATTTTGTGCAGTGTTTTTATTGGCTCATTAGTAATTTCGGAAGTCCTGGCTTATAAAATTGCAGCCTTAGGAAGTATTATTGTGCCGGCAGGAGTGTTTGCCTACGCTATAACTTTTCCCTTGACCGATACCATAGAAGAGGTATGGGGAAAAAGTTATGCTAAAAAAGTTGTTCTGGCTGGATTGGTAGCATTAGGAGTAGTTCTTTTACTTATCTGGCTTGCCATTATCTTACCAGCTGCCCCTTTTTGGAAAGAGCAAGATTCCTTCCTTCGAATTCTGGGAATAAAACAGGGAGCTATCAGGATAATTATAGCCAGTGTAATTGCTTATATTGTTAGTCAGTACCATGATGTTTGGGCCTTTAATTTCTGGAGAAAGATTACGGGAAAGCGTCATCTCTGGCTGCGTAACAACGCTTCTACTCTTGTCTCTCAGGCAATAGATACCACTTTGTTTATTTCTCTTGCCTTTTACGGAGTTATGCCTGTACTTCCCTTGATTCTTGGCCAATATTTTATCAAAGTTTGCATTGCCCTCCTGGATACCCCCCTCGTTTATCTTCTGGTTCATCTTGTGAAAAGAGAGAAAAAAGCGAGCCGTGTTGAACCCTGAAGACATTCCTTAAAGTCTAATTATACGCTTGCCGAAGGACATTTTCTGAAGGAGCCTTAGGCCTATTCCTTCGGAATCAGCCGCTACCTTAACGAAGCTTCTGAGCGGAGGAAAAAGAAAGATTTACTGTTTGAGGAACGAAGTGACGAGTTTGAATCTTTCCCGCAGCGAAGAAGCTGAGCAGAAGTAATCCAAAGCGGATATACAGCGACAGAAGAAAATTGTCCTGAGGCGCTCCTTGACAAACCCTTCCTTTTACCATAAAATTTGACTGTTGAAGAGATGTCATTTGAGAGGAGAGAAAAATGTCGGTAAGTTTGACGCCTGGAGAAATAAAACATCCATATGTGATTATTGATTCCAAAATTAGGAAGGAAATTCCTGTAATTATAGGGACACGTACTAAGGTTATGGATATTGCTATTCGATATGAATTTGGTAGGATGACGCCGGACGAAATTATTGAACAATTCCCTCGCTTAACCCTGGCTCAAATTCATGATGCTCTTTCATACTATTACGAGCACAAATCTGAACTGGATAAAGCATATAAAAAAGATCAGATGTTCATAAGTGAACTGAGAAAGCATTACCCATCTAGATTGAAAACCAAGCTTAAGATATGAAAATCTATTGTGATGAGAATATTGAATCAGCTATTGTCGAGGGCCTTAGAAGAAGAGACATAGAAGTGATATCAGTACAAGATACGAAAGATTTAGGGAAAAGTGATGAGTATCATTTAGAGCGTGCTTTCAAATTAGGAGCAGTAATTCTCACTTATGATGCTGATTTACTCAAAATAGCTCACCAATGGAACCAGAAGGGAAAAAGACATAGAGGGATTTTGTACGCCCATCCTCAAGATTTATCTTTTGGAGAACGCATTCGTTTAGTTGAACTTGTAACCCAGGTTCTTAGCGAGAAAGAAATGGAGAATCATATTGAGTTTCTTTAGTAATCTTATAGCATATCTAAAGGAAAAGAGGAGGAACGATTGATTACAAAGATAATAATGCCCAAATTGGGCGAGACTATGGAAGAGGGGGAGATTATTCAATGGTTGAAGAAAGAGGAGGATGAGATTAAGGAAGGTGAGCCCCTTTTAGAAGTTGCCACTGATAAAGCTAATATGGAGATAGAAGCACTTACCTCAGGATTTCTTCGAAAAATCATAGCCAGAGAAGGAAAGATAGTACCGGTAACCCAAACCATTGCTTTTATTGCCGATAGTATGGAGGAGGAAATTCCAGAAGAAAAAGAAGAAACTGCGGGGAAAAGAGAAAAAGGGGCTATTAAAAAAGCTATTATAGAAGAAAAAAAGGAAGTTTCTGAAATTTCTAAAGCCCCAGAAATTTCCCGACCAATCAAGGCTTCTCCTCTGGCTAAAAAGTTAGCCAAACAGCATAAGATTGATCTAGCTACTATAGAAGGAAGAGGCCCCGGGGGAAGGATACTCAAAGAGGATGTTTTAAGGGCGGTGGAACAAGCAGCAGAACAAAAAGAAGTTCCGCAAAAAAAGGAAGTTTCTCTTTCCAGAGCAGAAAAAGTGATGATTCGGCGAATGGAAAAGAGCAAAAGAGAGATTCCCCATTTTTATCTTACCGTAGAAGTGGATTTTTCAGCCGCGATGAAAATGCGCCATGACCTCCTGGCAAAATTTGAAGAAGAGAAGGGGATACATCTTACCTATACTGACCTATTGATTAAGTCTTGTGGTCGGGCTTTGAATAAAATGCCCCGTGTAAACTCTACCTTTGAGGAGGGCAAGGTTATATCACATTTAAAGATAGATGTAGGATTGGCTGTAGCCAGAGAAAAAGGATTGATTGTTCCGGCAATAAGGGATGTAGACAAAAAGGACCTTTTCCAAATCGCCAGGGACAGAAATGAGCTTATAAGGAAAGCTAATGAAGACAAGCTTTCTTTGGAAGATTTAGAAGGAGCTGGTTTTACTCTTTCTAATCTCGGAATGTTGGGGATTAAGGGAGCCGCTGTTATTATTAATCCGCCGCAGGCTTCTATTCTGGCTGTAGGGGAGATCAAGAAAAGGGCAGTAGTTTTAGGAGAAAAAATAGAGAGCAGACCGATAATGGAAATGACTCTTTCCTGCGATCATCGAGTCATTGATGGATACTTAGGTGCTAAGTTTTTGCAGGAGATAAAACAGGGATTAGAAAAACCATGTTTACTGGATTAGTGGAAGAAGTAGGAATAGTAGAGAGAGTCCAAAAGGCTCCCTTTTATCAACTGGGAATAAAAGCGCATAAGGTATTGGAGGGGACAGAGCCTTCTCATAGTATAGCTGTAAATGGAATTTGTCTAACGGTGACAGGGGTAAATGGAAATGTTTTTACTGTGAGGGTGATGCCTCAAACTCTGGATAAAACTAATTTGTCCAGGATAAAAGGGGGGGACAAGGTTAATTTAGAAAGAGCTCTCACTCCCACTGCCAGGCTAGGGGGGCATATGGTAACAGGGGATATAGATGGGGTAGGAAAAATAACCGA
>JAUWRC010000051.1 GCA_030610745.1 Clostridia bacterium | reverse complement strand
GTTCCTGATGGATTCATAAAGGATTGGCCACCAATAGATGATATTGATCGGCAATATGTTTTAGATTCGTTACAAGGAACTAAACATGATTTTGGATGGAAGAGGTTTGTCAGATTGCCAGATTAGTATTTATAAATGTTCAGGAGAGTTGCTATGCGATGGGATTATAAGTTTTACTATCATTAATTCAAGAAATGGAGGCAATTGTGAACAATAGACCGGAAACAACTGCTTATATGACTCACATAACTAATCTTTCTCCTCTACCCTACCATTTCTAACCCATCTAAACCAAAGACATCCATTGTAGCATATAAAATTCCACTGTATATTTACCATGGTGTAAAAACTTTGTCAAAGTTAAGTGCAAAATTTTCTGTCTGAGAACAAAGCCTAAAAATAGAGCTAATTCTTTAGAACTCTCAATTTGCGGAGTTGACAATATTTTGAATTTATGTAATATAACATCGTGAAACGATATACCAATATTATGTGTGGTCTTAGAGGGCAGGCAGACGAAGTCTTTTCTAACAGGGTAAGCCAACCAGGAATAAGGAGAAAAGAAGATGAGAGCAGCTTATGTAAAAGCACCTTACCAGTTTGAAATTCGTGAATTTGATAGAAGAGAGATTACCGAAGATGAAGTCCTGGTCAAGGTTAAAGCATGTGGTATATGTGGAAGTGACCTCTCTACTGCAGCTACCGAAGCAGTGGACTGGCAGCCCTTTGGACACGAAATTGCCGGCATAGTGGAAAAGAAAGGTGAGCACGTGGATAAGGTTAAAATAGGCGAGAAGGTTGTCCTGGAGAGTGGTACATTCTGCAGAACCTGTTCTCTTTGCCGTAACGGAAGAGTTGACCTATGCAATAAGGGGCCGAATTTCTGGCTTACAGGCCCTATGGGTTTTGCTGATTACATTATTGTGCCAAAACAGACTTTAGTTCCTTTTGAAGGCATTTCCTTTGAAGAAGCCTCATTGGTTGAGCCTCTTGGTGTGGCCTTGGATCTAGTGTATACTGCTGATATAAAGATAAATAATGATGTGCTGGTAATAGGTCTTGGCCCTATTGGACTTATGGCATTAAGGCTTGCCCGGGCAATGGGAGCAAGGAAGATATATGCTGCCGAGCTTTCAGTAGCAAAAAGAAGGATTGCACTTTGCAAAGAATTCGGTGCTGATGAGGTAATTTTGACAGACAAAGTGGATATTCGAGAATGCACCTATCTACGCAAAGGTCTGGATAGAGTACTTATAACAGCGCCACCCAGGCTTATTCCTCCTGCTCTTGAAATTACAAATACAGGAGGTATTGTTGCATTTATAGGGATTGAATATGGCCCTGATGCAGAAATCTCTTTCAATGCTAATGATTTTCACTTTAAGAAACTCGAGCTCCGAGCCTCATTTGCTTCTCCTGCCCTATATTTTCCAACCTGCATTGAATTAATTCAGTCCGGTGTAATAGAGGCAAAGGCACTCATTAGCCATACATTCAAACTGGATGAAATTGAGCAGGCTATGAAGAGATTAAGGGATGAGAGGGCTACCACCGTAAAAAGTGTTATGGTTAAAGCTTAGAATGAAATTATGACCTCAAAAGAAGTTGATCGCTGAATGTAAGGGAGGTAATTAAATGCTTACAGGCAAGCAAATTGATGAAGCAAGAAAAAGAGCTTTAACTTATTTTGAAAAGGCAGGTATTGTTCTTACTAAAAAAGAGAAAGCCAACATTGAGGTAGCAGATTTTGGTTTGGGTGACCTGGAACATACTGGCCTTGAACTTGTGGTATATGTTAGCACAGACAGGTGCTGCGCTAAAGAACTGGTACTCTTTCCCCATCAAACCTGTCCGGAACATAAGCATCCACCAGTAGAGGGTGAAGCAGGAAAAGAAGAGACGTTCAGGTGTAGATGGGGAAAGGTATATCTATATGTTGAAGGGGAGCCTACAGAAAATCCTCAAGCTATGCCTCCGAAAAGGAGAGAGCATACCTATACTATCTGGCACGAAATTGTTCTGGGTCCAGGAGACCAGTATACACTAAAGCCTAATACTTTACATTGGTTTCAGTCAGGGCCAGAAGGAGCGATTGTATCTGAATTTTCTACTAAAAGCAAAGATGAGACTGATATATTCACAGACCCAGATATTCAAAGAATTACAAAGATACAGGAGTGAGGAAGAGTATATAGATTGACTCTTCCCACTAGTACTTCAGTAAAAATGACTTTTTAATAGAAGGAAGGATTGTTAAGTGAATGAGAAAAAAGGTATCCAGGCCGTAGTTGCTGGCCATATATGTTTAGATGTGACACCAACCTTCAAGAAAACCCACAAGGGCAAAATCAAAGACATCTTTATACCGGGCAGGCTTATTAATATGGAGAAAGTAAAGGTTTCCACTGGCGGGCCGGTTTCAAATGTTGGTCTAGCTTTGTCAATGCTGGGTATTAATGCAAAATTGATGGGAAAGATAGGAGGTGACTTTTTTGGAAATGGTGTGCTGAAACTATTAAGGCAAAGGAATGCAGAGGATGGAATGATAGTGGTAGATGGTGAGGAGACCTCTTATACTATAGTCATAGTTCCCCCAGGAATCGACAGAATCTTTCTTCATAATCCTGGGGCAAATAGTACCTTCTGTGCCCATGATATTGATTATGAGCTTGTAGAACAGGCAAAAATATTCCATTTTGGCTACCCACCGCTTATGAAGAAAATATTTGAGAATGATGGGGAGCAGTTAATAAAAATATTTAGGCGAGTAAAGGACATTGGGGTGACTACCTCGCTTGATATGTCACTACCTGATGCGGCTTCTGAATCAGGAAAAGTAAAGTGGAAAAAGCTCCTGGAAAATCTCCTTCCTTATGTTGATATTTACATTCCTAGCGTGGAAGAAACAATGTTTATGATAAAAAAAGAGGAGTTTGATTGTTTAAATAAGGATGCTCATAGTCATGATATGCTTGAAAAACTGGATATAAATACTCTTCCAGAGTTAGGGGAAAAATTGATTTCCTATGGAGCAAAGATTGTAGTACTAAAGTGCGGCATAAAAGGCTATTACATCAGAACTCAGAAAAAAGAAGTTCTGGCTGGTATGGGAAAGGCTAAGCCTGGCCATCTTGATAACTGGGCAGACAGGGAGCTTCACGAAGAAAGCTTTCACGTATCCAATGTAGCCTCTGCAACAGGCTCAGGGGACAGCAGTATTGCCGGATTTTTATCTGCCTTCCTTAATGGAGAAACCATTGAAAACTCAATAAGAATGGCTTGTGCTGTAGGAGGGCTGAATATTACTGCATTTGATGCCTTGAGCGGCCTTAAATCCTGGAATGAGACACTGAAAATAATAAAGAAAGGCTGGAAGAAAAATAGACTTAAAGTTGAAGGTTCTTGGTGGCAGTATGATAATAAGAGGTCTGTCTGGATAGGGAACAAGGACAAACCAGGCATATCAGGTTAAGGGAAGAGACTCTAGGGGGAAAGGAGGTAAAAAGGGTCTTTGTTTTTAGACCCTTTAACAAACGCATGAAGGCTCAAACCAGAATAATAAAGGTTTTGAGGGGAGAAATTCCAGATCGGGTTCCATACTTTGAAATTGACATTTCCCCTCAAGTGGTAAAGGAGATCTTGGGTAAAGAGACTTTTACAGAGAAGGAAATTTCTCGCTGCATGCATCGAGACCACATTGTATGGTGGGGTTATCCTGACCCCTTTGTCCAGCGGCAAGAAGGAAAAAACGGAATTCAATATCAGACAGAAGGGATAATTAAAAATGAGGATGATTTAAAAATTATGGACCACATGCCATGTGTTCTTACTTTGAGTGACGGCCGAAGAGAACTTGTTAAGCTTTCTGGCCCCGAAGATAAGCAAATATATAACTCGGCAGAGAAGTTTATCAAGGAGAAAGAGGAATTCCCAGCCTGTGCTATGGTAAATTTAGGCATAGATTGCAGTATGCGCAGTATGGGAGTAAAGGGGTTTTCCTATGCCCTGTATGATAATCCCGACCTTATAAAAAGAGTGTTGGATAAGTATGTTGAGTGGAATTGTACAATTATAGAGAAACTTATAAATATTGGTTTTGATTTTTTCTGCGCAGCTGATGACCTTGCTTTTGATACAGGGCCTTTCTTTTCTCCTCAAACCTTCCGAGATCTTATCTTGCCTCGGGTAAAACAGGTAGCTGAGAAAATAACCATTCCCTGGATATTTCACAGCGATGGCAATTTAATCCCTATAATGGATGATTTATTAACTTTAGGGATGAATGGTCTGCATCCCATTGATCCAAATTGCATGGATATTATCCAGGTAAAAAGAGATTATGGGAAAAAAGTATGTGTTGTGGGTAATATTGATCTTAATTTGTTGAGTAATGCTAAGCCAGATGAAGTTGAAGAAGAAGTAAGAAGAAAAATAGAAGCTCTTGCCCCGGGAGGAGGTTATATCATCGCCAGTGGTAATTCCATCCCTGGTTATGTAAAAGTGGAGAATGTAAAACGCATGGTGGAAGCGATCCTCAAGTATGGCCAATATAAATAAAGGATAAGGTGTCTGTTATTAAGAAATCCAGGCTAATTCTAAAAGGGTACGAGGAATATGACGCCAAAAAAGAGAATGTTAACTGCTTACAAAGGAGAAAAACCTGATAGAGTTCCTGTTGCTCCAGAATTCTGGTATTATATTCCAGCAAAAGTTCTCGGGGTGGATATGATTCAACTGGAAAGAGAAATCCCTCACTGGCAGGCTCTGCAGAAGACATTCAAGCATTATAATTGTGAGGGGTGGGGAATAGTTCAGCCAGAGCCGAAATACGACCTTTTCCCTATCAATCATCAGCTTCGAAGAGTTGGAGAGGGTCGCTACGAGGACAAAGGAATAATCCATACTCCCAAAGGAGAACTTACAGCCTGCACTCTTTACGATAAAAAAGAGCCTTCCTGGAAGACGGAGAGGTTTATCAAGAATTTCCAAAATGACTGGCCTTTTTATGAAAAGTTTATCTTAAGAGAAGCAAATGAGTATGACTGGCCTGCAGTGCAAGAGGCATTGGACAAAGTAGGAGATGATTATCTCCTAGAAGTTCTTACTGGTTTTACTTTTATTGATTTTATCGGGTGGGAGCGAGAAGGGGGACTGGAACAGACAATTCTGGATATAGTCGATCATGAGCGTTATCTTTTTGAGCTTCAGAAAAGATACATTCATTGGATAACCGAATTTACTCAGGCAATATTCAGCAAAACAACCGCCGAATCAGTTAACATCCCCTGCATCTGGTCTACTCTCTCCTTAGTCAGTCCCAGGATGTGGAGAAAGTGGGATAAACCTGTCATAGAAGCTGTAGTGAATGCAGCTCATCAAATGAACGGCCTTGTACATCTTCATTTTCATGGGAATTGCATGGAAGTCGTAGAGGATTTTGCTCAACTGGGAATCGATTGTGTCTGTCCTTTTGAACGCCCGCCCGGAGGCGATGTTACAAACTTGAGAAAAGTCAAAAAAAAGCTAGCCGGACGAGTAACCTTCAGTGGAAATGTTCACACTGTAGAAACCTTGATTCGTGGAACTCCTGGTGATGTTAAAAAAGAGACTATAGAAATTCTGGAGGTCTGGGAGGGTCAACCGAGATTGATTCTGGGCACAGGCGATCAAGTGGGCAAAGAAACGCCTGAGAATAATATTTATGCTATGATCGAGACAGCCAAAAAATTTGGAAAATACTGAAATGATAAAGTTAGGCATAGATGTACTTAATCCTATCCAGTGGAGAACATCATAACCATGTACGAAAGCGTTCATCATTATGGAATTATTTAACAGCTTTTGGGAAATTATTATACAAAGTAGGTACTGTCAGAATATACTTTATGTTTTTTAAAGGGGAGAGAATATGCTGCTTGAGAATTGGGAGAAAATAAAAAAATATTACAAAGCCTGGTGGAATTGCCAGGTTCTGGATAAGGTACCTATCTGGGTAGTTGCTCCACGGAATGATCCCCAGTCCAGAGAAATACTATCCGGAAATACAATAAAGATAAGAAGGGAGGAGAGATTCAACAAAGAAAAAGTTATTGGATGTGCTGAAAAAATTTTCCAGGCCACTTTTTTTGGTGGTGTAGCTTTTCCCTGCTACTGGCCAAATTTTGGCACTGATGTCTTCTCCGCTTATATGGGTGCGGATATAGAGTTTTCCCCTGTTTTCTTACCCACTTTTCACTGGGGAGCAAATGAGGAAGAGCCGCCGCCTGTCTCCTGGGCAAAATGGAATAATCCTATACTTACAGATTATTCCGATTTATCTGTAATTCAAATCAAAGATAAAAACTTCTATTGGCAAAAAACCAAGGAGTTTATACGCTGTGCTTTAGAAAGGTCACAAGGAAATTACCTTGTCGGTTTAACTGATATTCACGAGGGTATGGATTCATTAGCGGTTTTAAGAGGAAGTCCTAACCAGGTGTGCCTGGACTTAATTGACAATCCAGAAGGAGTCAAAAAAGCGATGAAACTCCTTTGGAAAGCGATACACAAAGTTTATGAGGAAAGTTACCAGATTATAGCAGGCAAGCAGGAAGGCACTTCTAGCTGGGTAAATCTTTGGTTCCCAGGAAAGGGATACCCAGTCCAAAATGACTTTACTTGTCTTATTTCTACCTCAATGTACCAGGAGTTTTTCCTGGAGGAACTGGTGAATGAAATTAATTATTTAGATTACTCTATCTATCACTTAGATGGCCCGGATGCCCTGAAGCACCTGGACATGCTCTTGGAAATTCCTCGCCTTAATGCTGTCCAGTGGGTTCCCGGTGCAGGTATGGTGAAAGAAGGTGCAGCCAGATGGATACCCATATATCAAAAAATTCAGGCTAAGAAAAAAGCCGTTCAGGTTTTCTGTCAGCCTGATGAGGTTGATTTTGTCCTGGAGAATCTTAAGCCAGAAGGGCTGTTGATTTTTACTAGCTGTTCCTCGGAAAAAGAGGCTAAGGAGCTACTTTCACATACCAAAGTATAAATTACTTATAGTGCTTGCGCATTTCTTCATGGTATGGTAGCGTCAGGATATCCTCCAACAAATCCTTAGCTTGTTCTTCCGATTTAGTCCATGGATCCATGAGTATCAGCTGCAACAACATTTCCCTCTTGCCGCTTTCATAGGCTTTGAGTTCAATTTCAGTAGGGGCAACTTTATCTCTAAGTGTGTAAGAGATTAAAGGTTCAGGTAATCCATGGGTTTTTATTCCCTGAATACCTCGAGGGTAAAGACAGGACCCCTCACTTTGGCCAGATTAGGCTATCGGGGAGATGCTTATTTTTTGCATGTTGTTACTGGAAAAGCAGAAAAGCCTAGAAAGTGGGAGGAACTCGGCTGGAGGCCTCCAGCTCCTCAATTTCCTGGACTGGAAGTAATTTTGGATTGTCCGGTAGAACAATTTGCTGACAAAGTTTTAGCCCAACACTATATATTAATCTATGGAGATTATGGCCAGCAGTTAAAGGATTTTTGTAATATCCTGGGAATAAATTATATTTAAATCCAGCGGTCACTCCACCACAGACTCAGAGTGTTGATGGGTTCAAAAGCCCCTACGACTCGTTTATATTCTTTTACTGTTCTCTTGATTGATTCTGTTATCCGCAGTTCTATATAGAGAAAAGGTTGGAAGAAAAACAAACTTATAGTTGAAGGTTCTTGGTGACAGTATGATAATAAGAGATCCCTCTGAATAGAGGTCGTGTGTTAATCAATATCCAATGGATACTTCCCATACTTTTTAAACACCTCACACATATATGCGGTGTTTTTTTCTGGGATGCCAATAGCTTCAGGCTGGGGATAGGTTTTGGCCATAAATCCCCCATTATCCTTCCCAAAGGCCCGCAGTAAGTGTTTGGCTTTTTTTTTGATGGCCGGCAAATTCGGCTTACTGAGGGTAGTTTGGATGTCAACGGGGCAGAAAAAACAAATTCTTCCCCCGTATCTTCTGGCAAGCTCATCAATCCCCATGTTATCCTGCTGGTCAATCTGGAGTACATCTAGTCCCACTTCAACCAAATCCTCAATAATATCCAGGATAAACCCACAGATATGAGAAAAGATATGAACCCCTCTCTCGTGGGCCACCTGAATAACTCTAGCGTACCTAGGCTTGATAAGCTCTCTCCAGTGCTTTGGACTGATCATGAGGCGGTCCTGGAACCCCATATCATCTATGGCGATAATACCGTGTACTCCCCTGGCTGCCATGCAGTGGACAACCTTGATACAGCTTTCGGTCAGCATGTCTAGCAGTCTCTCTAAGTTTTTTCGCTCAGCGAGAACGGAAATTGTGAATTGCTCAAAACCCAATAGCCCTATAAGCACTTGAAATAGAAAATGGGGGAACATACCCAGTACGTATTTATGAGGGTTCTCTGCAATTCGCTTTTCCATATTTTTATACCTTTGGGGTAAGGTATAATCAGGAAGCTTATAATCCTTTAGCTTTCCCCAGTCATCAAGGGGATGCTGTTTAGGTATGCCCATTACTTTTTCATCCAGGGTCTTACTGACAACTCCCAGCTCATTTTCCCCAGAAACACAAGGCACAAAACAGGGGGCCGGGTCTACAAAGACCCAGATAAAATCATCTCCGTATTTTGTCTCAATAACCGGAGTTCGGTTTTCATCAAAATTATAGGGTACTCGCTCCGGTCCATCAAATTCTATGGCTCGCCTGACAATTTCATAGCTACTGTGCATAGTGTTTATTCCTCTTTAACCTTTTTTTATCTTATCTGCGTATTTTTTTGTTATTTTCAGAAGTTCATTGTATAGTATCGGTGTATCCCTGCAAACATCCATATAAGAAGGGAGAGGATAAAGTGATGTGCTTGGCCCTATCCACATCCATGGTATTGCTACTACATTGGGTACTAAAGCATCTACAACTCGCTTATACTCTTCCACTGTTCTCTCAATTGATTCAGTTATTCGCAGCTCCACATAGAGAATAGCTTTGTGGTCAAATAAGACTTTTATTTTCTCTAAAGTTTTCTTATCTAAGTCCCAAGCAGTACATGTAAGGCCATATATTTTAGGAGTTTTTCTTAAATAATGCTCAATAGCTGGATGAGGGCCACAATTGTGAAGCAATCCGCCTCCATATTTATTATATATTTTATCATCTGCGGGTATAGCAAATTTTTCAAAAAAATTGGGAGAATACATAGCCGCCAGGTCATTACTTACATAGCCCTTTTCAGAAAACCATTTCTCATCCCATTCAGTTGAGGTTACATTTTTTATACCACCTGCTGCTTCAATACA
>JAUWRC010000010.1 GCA_030610745.1 Clostridia bacterium | reverse complement strand
CATTTCTAACTTCTTGAGAAATGGGAAAACTGTTTACCGAAGCACTGGGAAATCTGTTTACCGAAGAGGTGGGAAAACTACTTACCAGACTACTGGGAAATTACCTTACCGAAGCACTGGGAAAAGTACTTGACATTTACATTCTGAACTCTGTTATTACCCGTATCAACGACAAGAATATTTCCCTCTTTATCTATACATATTCCTTGTGGTTGATTGAATTGAGCTTCTGCCTCACCCGAAGAGCCAAATGTTAGAATTACTCTGCTGTTTTCTACCGCTCTTCCCCATTTGACAAATAGCAGTATCAACAAAAGTGCTATGGGGATTATTTTTTTACTTATTATGATCTTCTTTATCATCTCTGGGAAACCAAATAAAAAAGGAAGGGATGAGTAAAAACCCCTTCCTTTTTTCTCTTTTTGCTTCTAGAATTTCAAGGAGGCAAGGATAAATTTCGTAAGTCTTATAGTTTTGCTCCAAGGGAGATACGGTGGCTATTACCTAAATCATGGGACATATAGGCATAGTCAAGGCTGAGCTTTCCTATTCTCAGGCCTGCTCCTGCAGTGAGATTTTCTCCATTCATGCCTACTCTTATGGCTATATCTCTAGATAGCCATAATTCCGCCCCTCCACGAAGCTTCAGGGGTCGATTCGTTCTTTTTTCTATGTCCATGGCAACAGTAACTTTCTTATTAATGGTTTTATAAGCCATTCCCAGTGTGGTTGTAAGAGGTAAAGTATCGCTATGTCCTGTGTCCCATTTTAAATCTGCTCCGATATTCTTAATCACCAGTCCTACTTTCAATGGTTTGTTCCCTAAATTAAATAGTATTCCTAAATCTATCCCGAAACCAGAAGCATTAACCTCTTCTATTCTTCCAGAAATTGTCTTTATGCTTATCCCTAAGGAGATATTCTCTTTCAACCTTCTGGCAGCGGAAAGAAACACTGCGTTGTCCTCCTCTCTAAAGTAATCAATGATTATTGGTCTTCCATTTTCATCCAAGCCTGTTTTGGGGATGTTATCTGCACTTAAGCGGATCCAACTTAAGGCAAAGGCATTTTTTTCGCCAAAAACTCCAGCGTAATTTAAAAAGCTATAGCCAATATTTAACTCGAATTGTTTAGTATACATGCTACTTACTTCTTGTTTTTCAATTTGAGTAAGTCCAGCGGGATTCCAATAGGCAGCGGTGGCATCATCAGCTATAGCAGTAAAGGCTCCCCCCATTGCTAGTGCTCTTGCTCCTGCACCAATTCTTAAAAAGGCTCCAGCATCAGAGGCATAGGCAGAAGAAGTCAGAATCAAAAAACTTCCCATTACTACTAATAGAGCCAAACTAATTTTTCTCTTTAGCATCGTCTTTCTCCTTTTTGCTTAAAATCACTAAACAGGATCATAAGCTTCTTGCTTATGAGGCCAGATTTATTACTTCAAAACAGTTAACATCTGAACCTTACTTACCTTTTCGTCCCCAAATTTTACTGTAATCTTATAGACATAAGTTCCATTAGCTAGTTCTTCTCCATAGTCGTTAATCCCATCCCATTCTTCTTCGTTATATCCCACATGAGAAGAGGCAAAGTCAATAGTCTTAACGAGTTCACCGGCTACAGTATAAACCTTGATAGTTACCTCATCCACATCTCTGGTTAAGTGATAGGTAAACTTAGTACCTGAAGAGAAAGGGTTAGGATAGTTAAGTACTTTCTCTATCGTTAATTCTGATTCTATAACAAACTCAGTTGTCTTCTCCTCAGCACTATTTCCAACTTTGTCTTTTACATTTATACTCACTATATATTCTGAATCAGCTAAGGATTCAGTCACTGTATAAGACATCTCACCAGTTTCAGAATTAAAGGAAACAGAAGAAGCAGGAACTACAATCTCATCACCTTCTGCTGGCTTGATTCGCAGGTCAATAGTTGTCTCATCTACGCCAGAGCCTGTATCTGTCAAAGTAGCAAGAATAGTAGGAGTTGAAGAAGCATAGTCTCCTGGGATGAAATTTTCCTGATCTAATCCTAAATTTTCAATTTCTGGAGGAGTATTATCTATGAATATCTTAACTTTAGTCTCTGCTGAATTATTTGCCCTATCATCTGCCCAGAGTTTTAGGGTGTAGGTACCATCAGTAACCTTAGTTGTATCCCAGCTGCCTAAAGTACTATTATCAACAGATGAATCTGACTCTTTAATTAGATTCCAGCTTGAAGGACTTTCCCCTTGCCCATAATAGAGTTTATATCCTCTAAAGTGAGTATCAGTGGCTGTTCCGATTATATCTAAAGTTCCTCCCACATAAGTATTAGCCTTTGGAGAGGTGATAGCTACATTAGGTGGAGTTGTATCTAAGATGATGGTGTCTGAGTAGGTCTCTGAAACGTTTCCAGCATTATCCATAAACCTTACATAGACTCTCTTTGTTCCATCACCAGAAACTAGGGTCCAAGATTTAGAAGTAGCATGATTCTCCCAAATACTCCAGGAGGAATTATCGTTGCTAAAGCACATCGTGGCAGCACCAATAGCACTTAAAGTGAGGCTTACAGATCTAGAGTTAGTATAAGCTGCACCTTTGTTGATTGAAATAGAACCAGTAGGTGCAGTGGTATCTAGGATGATGGTGTCGGAATAGGTGTCCGACTCAACACCACTAGCATCTTTAAATTTCACATAAACTGTTTTTTGTCCGTCACCAGAACTTAAAGCCCAAGATTTTGTTGTTGTGTATGCTTCCCACGCACTCCATGTAGGATTATCGTTGCTAAAGCACATTTCAACAGCATTTTCAGCGTCTAAAGTTAAAGTAACATTTTTGGATCTGGTGTATTTGGCACCAGCATTGATCACAATAGTGCCAGTGGGTGGTGCTGTAGGATCTACTAGGGTGATGTCTATATTTGGAGTATCAACACCAGGCTCTACCGTTACCGGGTCAGGAGCACCATGCTTACCAAATGCTTCGGTGTTATCATGCTCCCCATTTCCATTGGAATCTATAAAGGCAAAGATGTACCAAGTGAGGGCCGATGGAAAGTCTACAGAATAAGGACCGAGTTCAGGTATTATAAGCCATGCTATTGCTGTGAGAGAAGGATCTAGAGATGCCCCAAGGTAAATTGTTCCAGTTTGTGTTCCAGCATAGGATAAGGTGCCTGAGATTGAACCGGGGTCTCTGAGAGTTATATCTATATTAGGAGTATCCTCCCCCGCTATGACATTTACCGGATTTGGAGGACCATGTGGAGGACCAAATACACCGAAAGGAGGTGCGTCTCCTCCGGATATAAGTACTTGGGCAAGTACATAATAGGTACTCTCTGGTAAATCAGTTATTGAGTAAGGACCCGGGGTAGATATACTTGTATCAGCTACAGGGGGACCTGTGAAAGGAAACTGATCAAATGCTGATATATATATATCTCCAGTTTGAGCTCCAGTATAAGATATAGTGCCTGAGATTGACCCTGTAGTCGGAACTCCTTCAATGATATCTGGCTCTTTAGTTTCATCTACAACCCCATCACCATCTAGGTCTATTTCCATGATAAACCCAGGATTTTCTGGGCTCACATCTACTGTAGCGACAGTATTTTCGGCAAATGGAACATCTTGATATGTTACAGTAGTTTCTTGATTTTCTTCTGCAAGATATTTGTTAAAGACGAAATTAAATTTCCCTTCGCTCTGTGCTTGATACGTGGTGAATGAAAAAGTAGATGTCTCTCTACTCCCTCCTTTAGCATGCGATGACTGAGAAGCACTGGATTGAGCCTTTATTTCAAAACGGAGATTTCTTGAAGTATCAATCCACATCCATTCTTTTCCATCGGCACTATATGTAGAGGGGGTATAGATATAAGTTCCTTCTATAGTTGCTTCTATTTCACCGGTTTCCGTGTATCCTACATGAAGGCCATATTCGTCGTCATAAGCATGCAGTGACACTCCTAATACGGGAGTAGTGGATTGAGCGTAGCCAATATAATGAGGAAGAGATGGAGTTTCGCCTTCCTTTAGCTTGTCACACCAGCATATAGGATCTTCCCACCTCTTAGGCCATTTTTTGTGATAGGAGATGTTTACGGGGCTATCTGGCCCGTTCCATCCTATCCAATCGGGAAGACCTTTGTATTTCTCTCCCCATTTTCCGAGCCAATCCACCCAGATTGTTTCGGTATTTATAGGTTCAAGTGCATATAATATTTTGTCTTTATCTTTTTTCCCTTTTATTAATGAAGGATCTATACTTTGAGGATACAGAACTTTTCCATTTTCCGAAGTTTCATCAGAAAGAAGGGCATTTTCCAGACCCAGCTTATGATTGCCATTCTCGCCATTGTTAGCCCAACATCCATGACCTCCTAATGCAATGAAGATCTTAGCATGGTGTGTTTCTTCGATTTCTTGAGCATCGCCCCAGAAGCACCAGTTCCCATCATGGTGCCATGCGAGGCATAATTTTTTTGGCTTTTCAGCTTTATCGAGAACAACCTGTGCCATTTCCCAATCACCTTCATGATTGTTTATTGTCCAATCATCAAAAGGATAGAAAAACCAATACTGTAAAACAATATAGTTAGAGGACTCGTACTTTCTCCCATAAACGAGTGGTGTATAGTCATCCCATTCGTTATAAGTAGGTATGTCAGGATAAGGAGAAAATTCTGTCAAGTTTAAGTAATATTTCTTATCGTTATAATCCTTGCTTTTTAATTTTGTAGGAGTAGGTGAATCCATAACTTTTTTCTTATTTTCTTCCCATAAGTCAGCTTTATTTAGCATGCTGTAAATTCCCCAAGGCCAGTATTCCTCGTCGTCATGTAAATATAAGACAGGTGCATATTTTTCTAATAAAGTTAGCTCTGCTGAGGGATCCACTAATGTAATATCTATATTAGGTGTATCAGCACCAGGCTCTGCTGTTACCGGATCAGGGGCTCCATACATTCCAAATGGTTCGGCGCTATCATACTTTCCATTTCCATTAGAATCCCTAAAAGCACAGACATACCAGGCGAGTACAGATGGAAACGAGACATGATAAGTACCACCCGTTAAGTCCGCTGATGTCTCTATACGCCTTACTAAGCGTGAGAAAGAAGGGTCTGGGGATATTCCTATCCAAAATGAACCTGTTTGCGTGCCAGTGTAATATAGAGTACCAGATATCCAGCCAATGTCTCTGAGGGTTATATCTATATTAGGAGTATTTTCTCCCGCTTTAACAGTTATCGGAGTTGGGTCATGTGGAGGACCGTATACACCTAAAATATCACTTTTGGCGGTACTAACCAGAATATAATAAGTACCTTCTGGTAGACCAGTTATTGAGTAAGAACCTGGATTATCTATACTTGTCTCGGCTACAGGAAGACATCCATAAAAATCGGGACGTTCACGTGCTGATACATAGATAGTCCCATTTTCTTGTGCTCCAACATAGAATATTGTTCCTGAAATTGATCCAGTTGGTAGAAGAGCTTCTGCACTACCCATATTGGTAACATAAATTTTAGCATAATGAACTCCGTCTTTAGTCACGATGCAATAGGTATGTCCAACGATAACGTCTGTATCCTTATCGTAGAATTTACCTGGCCCAACTCCATTGGAAACATCAGGAGCTTGGATTATGCTTTCTAAAGATACCGCACCCATATCATGGATTCCTCCTGAATCTGCCCAAGGCATAAAAAAAGTGTAGGGGAATAGTTTCTCATCGTAAAAAGTTATATCATCTCCCTGTCCTTCTCCTACCACAGTATTGGTAGAAAAAATGAAAGAGCAGAAGGAGTCTCCTCCGGGTCCCGTAACCCGTGAGTATAAAACTGCCGATCCACTAGATAATAGACTACTAGATGATAAATTAGTTGTTCCATCTGGCTGATAGACCCAATTAAAGCTAACCCATTTTTGAGTATGTAGAATCATGTCAGGAATTACTACCGTATTTCCTGGAGGAACTTGTGAGGAGCTAGTCCGCCAGTCCCAGGCATATCCATCTTTCGAGGCCCCAACTCCATAGTATGAATTGCTGTCAGAAGGAAGAGGGGGAACACTGTTTATACTATAAGAACCATTAGTTGTGGTTGTTGTGTTGCCAACAGCAACAGGATTTCCTCCTTCATAGAGCCAAACTTCAATAGCTATTCCACTATGGTTCGTTGCTCTTTCTAGAGTTGCCTTTCCCTGGATAGTTATTGTGCCAATGTTGTTAACTATGAATGAAATGGTGTCTACGCTAGTCTGGCCAGCAGTATCGTAGGCCTTTGCCTTGAAGGTATGGCTGCCATTAGGAATGTAATGAATAGAGCCTGGGGTAGTGTCACAATCCCAGTTCAAGGTAGTTCCAGAAACAGCAGGAGAATAGTTGTCAGTGCGCTTCAGTTCATCGTCTATGTAAAGCTCGAACTTCTCTACGCCATAATCATCGCTAGCATGTGCTGAAAATCTAACGGTTCCTGAGACTGTCTCACCATCGGAAAGGCTGATTATTTCTACAGTGGGAGGATTGTCTTCAGTGGGCGTTGGTGGGTAATTCTCAAAGGGCTTCATTAAGGGGTAGTCGTCTTTGTCTGAATCTATGTTGTAAGAAGTATCACCAATTCCATCTCCATCTGCATCGCTTCCAGTGTAATCGCTCCAATAGTTGCCGAGGTAATTTGTGTAAGTAGCCTTATTATAAACGTAGGTTATTTTTTCTGGAGAGTGCCAGGTGTTAGTTAAATCTTCAGAATAAACATTAACGCTGTTATTTATGAAATTGTTGAGATAGATTTTGTTATCGCTGGAACTGGAGAGACGGATCCCCCGTGGGTTATTCGACACAACATTGTTAGTGAGGGTGTTGTCGCCATAATAAGAGATAGTAATTCCGGAATATCCATTTGAATCAGCAGTGTTATTAGTGAGGATATTGTAGCCACGCAAATAACCAAAATAGGTAATGAGAAGAATTCCGTGGTCATCGTTCGAATTAGTGGTATTCCCTGTTATGGTATTGTAGCTGCAGAAAGAATCAAGACGGATTCCAGAGCCATTATTGCTCAAGGTAATATTCCCAGTAAGGGTATTCTCGCTAGAATAGGCAAGAGAGATTCCAGCCCAGCCTGTCTTGTTTGAATTAGCGGTATTCTCAACGAGACTGTTGGTATGAGAATAGTAAAGGTCAATTCCAGAGTACTTGTTAAAATTAGCTGTATTGCTAATAAGGCTGTTATTATTGGAGTAAGAGAGAGAAATTCCAAGTCCAATGTTCATGTTGGCAGTATTATTCGCTAATATATTATTGTCCGAATACTCTAATAAAACGCCATAATAGTTATTATTCGATATAATGTTATTTGAAATATTGCAGTGATTTGCCTTGTTGAGATATATTCCAGCCTTGTTCGTTGCCATCGCATCTCTCGCTGTAAATTCATTTATCTCTACATAATCTGCAGTTACTTCAAATACATGATCCTCTGAATTTGCTGCTTGAACAATTGTTGCCTCAGCTCCATCCTCTGATCGTATAGTGAGATTGTTCTTATCTACTTTTACATTTTCAGTATAAGTTCCGTCTCTAACGATTATAGTATCACCGGGATTTGCAGCATTTACTGCTGCTTGAATAGTTGAATAGTTATCTGGCAAATAGATAGTTGCTGAAAGAGCTTCGGTTGGATTAATAATGGTAAAGAGGAGAGTTGCACTTAGGATACTAAAACTTAGTATTAAACTAGCTACCAATAATTCCCAAAACTTATACTTACTCCTTCCGTAAAAAGATTGGCTAACAATAGAAGATAAAATACGTTTGACCATCGGTCAGCTCCTTTCTATATATCTGAATACTACAAAATCTGGATTACTTTAGATAAGAGATCTAAAAACGGGAGATAATTACTCCCGTTTTCATCCTGTGGTTAGATTAATAATTTGGTTTTGCTTGAATATTCTTCCTCTTTATTCCACCCTATATTGGTCAATAACTCTAATCATAGCATCCTCAACTGCTTCTTTCAGACCGTATGTATAAATAATGAAGTTATTAGAGTGAAGAAGATATTGCTGGCATTGCTCTGATTTAAGCTTTGTCCAAGAATTCTCCTTAATCAGTTTTTCGAATGCCGGCGTTAATCCAACCTTAGTTTTTAATTTAACATCCTTTAAGGTAAAGTCTCTAAACTCTTGCTTAATGCTTATTCTATTGTAGTCCTCTTGAGCAAATTTAGGATTTTCGTACTTAAGTACTGCAAAAGCTACGATAAAACTCAACGGATCATGAGGTCCTTGTATTTTTGTTCCGTCTTTTTTAACGTAATAATTTCCTTTTCCCTGCCATGGGGTAATACTTCCTTCAACAAACCCTTCGCTTGGATAGACAATTCCAAAAGAGTCAGCCCAAAAAGAATCTTCCCGAGTTACCATATCTCCAAAAACACGTATGTAACGAGCAAAGTCAACTATAACATTCTCGGAATCTAACGAAGAAGGAATCATTATTTGCCTTATTACTTCCCGTTTAGGTTGCTCTAGCTGCGATTTAACTGATTCAGGTTTCTGTTTGGTCCAACCAAAATAAATCAAAGTTCCTCCTAGAAAGACAACTATCAAACCAACTAAAATCCAATATCTTTTGGTCAATACCATATTTGTATTTCTAAAGTTAACTTAGATATATACTTCTGCTCGACCAACAGAAGCTTAAAAATTTACTCTTTATAAAGTCTCTCTTTCACATTCTTGGTTAAATTCTTAGGTAATTTTTGGTGATATTTTAAAATTAAATCATCAACAGCCTCTCGAATAAAATCAACTTGTTTGATTCTTGTTTTTGCAGAAAGTATCTTTAAAGCCTCTGCTTGATAACCTTCAATATGATAGGTTTTTTTAATTTTTCCGTCTGAAGAGTTAATTCTCATTTTTATTTTTCGTTTATTACCAGTTTGTTATGGTTATTACCATATTATCACTTTATTTTTAAGTGTCAATCTCCCTATAAAAGTCTCTCTAATCCTGCATAATCCTACATTAGAGAGATGCATCTTAAAATCTCACCTTTTAGTACCTATCTTAAGCTAATCTACGGCCTCTAAAGAAGAAAGAAAAGTCAACCCTCTTCATTTTCCTCTTATAACTCCCTAGAAGCCCCAAATTTGAATTTTTCAAGCCAAGATATATAAAATTACCTTTCTTGATTTTCAAAGCCTCTAGCGCCTATCTATTGGTTCAAAATTAACATAATAAGGGAGGGACTAAAAAAATATAAGCAAAAACATCGAGAAAAATAAAAGGCAGGATTTAAGCCTCCTGCCAGAGCTTTAATTCTATCCTCGTCTTATTTCTTTCATCCTTCTTTCCAAATACTCTTGATCGACCCAGGGAGAAAAAGGACTATCTGCTAAATCCATAAAAATAGATTGAGCATCTTCATATCCTTTATTAATCTTTTCCTCTTCAAGTTTTCTTAGTTTATCTTGAGCTTGTTTTCTACCCGGATATTCCTTTTCTATTTTCTGTCCCCACGAACCTACTCTTCCCCATCTACGCCAGAGAACCACTTTTCCATCTTTTTCTTTAACATCTGCTTGCCAAAAATAGGATTGATAATTTACTGTCTTAATTAAATAAATCATGGTATAATTCCTTTACGAAAGGAGAGAGAACCCTCCCTCTCTCCTTTTTAATGATTTAGAAACAAGAGATTTTATTTTTCGTTTTTGAGTTTTCTGGATCCTCCTTCAAAGATTGATTCATTCTCTCCTTTTTCAATCTCTTTCAATCTTTTCAAAAAGTGTTCTTCTGTTTCATCGCAAAAAGGAATATCAGCTACTTCTCTAATTACCCCGTAATGATACTCATATCCTTTGGCTAATTTCTCTTGGACTAGCTCATCTAATTTATCTTGAGCCTCAGTTCTTGTTGGATATTCCTCGACCATCTCTTGTCCTGAAGTTCCTATCATTCCCCACTTGCGCCAAAGGATTATTTTACCTTTATTTTCTCTAATTTCAGCCTCCCAGAATTTGAAGTGATTGTCTTGAGTGTTTATTAAATAAATCATACAAATTTTTCCTTTTATAAAATAAAGATGTTTTTGGTTAAGGGGAGCGAGAACTCTGTCCCGCTCCCCTTTTCTCACTTTCAGTCATCTCTAATAAGAACTCTGATAACTGGTTTTCTGAGGCTCTTGGGAAAACGTGCGTTTTCTCTGTATCTTTCTAACTGGGAAAACCAATCGCCCGACAAGACCTAAATCTTTTCTTCCATTAAGTTGAGAGAGCTTTCCCATGACTATCACTCCATCTCCTTTGGATAGATTCTGACTAACAAAATCAGCCAATTTATCCTGAGTAGCTATCTTGACAAACATAACCTCTCCTTCATCTTTTCCATTTACCGCTACAATCATCTTGGCCATCTTAAACTCTCCCTTTTCAACTACTTCTGGATTTTGAACCAGATTTCCAGTGAGAATGACTGAATTGGTGTCTTGCTTTAACATTGTTTTTAATTCCTTTCACCAGCTGTTTAATAATAAGGCGAGTGGTTTGACCCGCTGGCTGTCTATCACTCAAAAACAAAAAAACATAGGGTTGGGAAGGTTAAATTAGCTCAGGAAGTGAGTTAATTTATACCCAAACTCTTTAAGTTGTGGTAAAGTCAAAGACTTTTCCCCATCTAAAGAGTGCTGTTTGTCAAGGTGGAGATTTGAAAAATTCTACCTTGGACAAATTCTCAGTTCCTATGGTAAAATAAGGAGAAGTGATAGACAGCCAAAACTAATTTTTAGTGACTGGAGCGATAAGGGAGGTTTCCTTGCGGGTTTATCTTAGCAAGGAGGGTTACCCTTTAAAGCGAAAGGAACAGATAAGTTTCTTTAAACTGAAAGTGAGGATAATTTTTTCTATTTGGGTGGGGTAAAATAAGATAAATAGTTCTTCTCTCATTATTAAAATACGATATATAGTCTTTAAAATGAGGTAAATTTAGGAGCATAGGATGCCAGAAGACAAAACCCTTGGGGCTTTTTTCTTTATTACAAAAAGACAGGCTATGAAAGCCTGTCTTTTTGGTATCGCATTATAGGGTTCGCTTGAGCAAGAGAAGATCTGCTTACTCAGTTCCCCTCTTGCCTCCTCTACCAGCAAGAGCAAGAGGAAGTAACCATTTCCTTGCCACGAAAGGTTACTAGCGAACCTACTTTTATATTATCATGAATGAGTAATTAGAACAATTAGCTAAAGAGAGAAAATGGGGAAATCAGCTTGGTAAGACAAGTCCCTGAAAGGGACGGTTTCTAATTGCTAGTAAGCTATTAGAAATGGCTTTCGAAGCTGATGGGGTTTTGCGGGCGATACGGCCTGACGGGTGGAGGGACGGTCAGGCGTATCGGGGGAATACAACTAAAATTTAGATCAGACTTTGCTGTTGAGGAGTAAAAAAAGAATACAACTTCCCTAAATACTAAAATTTTATTTCAGAAGAGATTCTTTGAGTAATATCTAAATCACCATAAGGCATATAGGCATAATCAATGCTGGTTTTACCCATCTTAAGACCTATGCCTGCAGTTATTTCCTTTCCAATATCTTGATTCGTTTTATACACCTACTCTTAAAGCTAATGCATTGCTTAGCCACCATTCAGCTCCAAAACAATAGTATTTTTTATTATCATGCGGCCTGGCTATATCTATAGCGAAAGTCAAGTTTTTTAACTTTAAAGCTATCCCATATATAATACATTAGGCAAAACAGTAGTTTTTTTATTTATTATCTTGATGTCGACTTTTGCTATTTATTTCACTAATAATTGAGGGAACATATCTTATCGATGGAACAACAGCTATGATTCTAGAATTTTTTTCATGGGAAATAGGCTTATTTATTTTTTCATCTATTAGAATTCCTTTTAGTCCAAAATCAACAGCTCCATTTATATCTGTAGCCCATTTGTTCCCAACCATGCATGATTCTCCAGAACTTGCACTAACAGACTTTAAAGCAATTTTAAATATCTGAGAGTTTGGTTTGAGAAATCCAACATCGCATGACAGAATGATTGAGTCAAAGAGTTGATCTATTTTTATTTCTCTAATCAAATCTCGTGTGGGAGGTGTAGTGTTAGAAACTAGTACAAGCTTATATCCTAAATTGCGAAGAGTTCTTAAGGCCTCAAGCGCGCCATCAATAAATTTAGCTTTCTTAACAGTGCTTTCCCATGCGTGGTAAATAGCTACAACATACCCACTTTTCCTAATATTTAATTTTTTTACCAATCTCTGAATGAATTCTTTAGAATTCATCCCAGGAAATCGTATACAAAGAGCTTGCGCAATGTACTCAATTTCATATGGATTTGCAACTCCTAATTGCTTCTGCAATGTATCCCGGGGCTTGACAGCGAGTGTAATAATTGTGTCAAATAAATCTACAAGTAATGTGTTAACCATTTTCTATACCTTTTAACATTGGTAACTCTACAAGTTTTACAAGATTTGGAACAATAGCATCCACTGGAACTTGTTCAGACACAACGACATCTTGCATCCTTCTTTCAACTAGAATCAATCTCGCTCCGAGTATATCTGCCCCTAAGGCTATAGTCCTAATTCTATCTCCTATAATACATGTCTGCTGAGGTACTATTCCCATTAGATGGATTGCATGTAAGAAGATTCTCGGATCTGGTTTTGAATAGCCGACATCACAAGAAAATACAATATAATCAAAATAATCAACTATATTTAATTTTTGGATGCGAGATTTGCTTAAAGGGCTAGTATTTGAAACCAAAGATAATTTGTACCCTCTTTTTTTCAAGGTGGACAGTGCATAGAGAGCGTCAGACTGAAGTCTAGATTCTTGAACGGAATTTTGACAAATAGTCCGCAGATTATTCCCCAGATCTGGCTTATTGTTCTTATTCAATTTTTGACACAACTTATTAGTAAAATCCTCCGCAGATATCTTAAGATATTTATGGCACAAATCATAAATAATCATTGCCACATTTTCTCTTGTTTGCCCTACTAATTTTGCAATTCCACTTTCTAAGTCGTATTCATTCGGTATGAACATCAAAGTTTTACCAAGGTCGAAAATAATTCCCTGTATTTGACCTAAATTTCTCATTTTATAATTTCCTTGTCGAAACGGAATTTAATACCGACGGTTAACAACCGTATTATTCTCATGGCCGTTTCAGTAATCCACTCTCTTGCTTTTGATATCGACTGTTCTATGGTAGCAGGGCCAGGACATATCGGTTCGATGTGATCTATACCGTTATAATACAAAATACCAACATCATCAGCAATATCACCAACGATAGCTACAACAGGAAGATTATATTTCTTAGCCATTAACGCAACAGCGCATGCCACCTTACCGCCTGCTGTCCTACTGTCAATCCTCCCTTCACCCACAATCACAATATCTACATCTTGCAAATATTTATCAAGATCTAGGAAATCAGTCACAACATTTAGACTAAAGCGTAGCCGTGCATTCATAAAGGCATACAATGCAGCAGCTAGGCCCCCAGCTCCTCCACCACCGGGTATATATCTTACATCCTTTCCCGTCATCCCATATATGATATTTGCATAGTTTTCCAACCCTCCTGCTAAGAGTTCAACTGTCTGAGCATTGGCACCTTTCTGAGGACCATATACATATGATGTACCTTCAAGTCCACACAGAATACTGGTTAGGTTGCATGCAACAGTAATCCTTGTCTGAGAAATTCTTGGATCCATGTTATTAAGATCAATTGCATACAAATTTCTCAGACTACCTCCCCCTTCAGGTAATTCTTTGCCATTTTTATTGAGGAATCTTATTCCCAATGCCTTTGCTAACCCAAGACCACCATCATTCGTAGCACTATCTCCGCACCCGATAACCAACTCAGAACAACCTTCATCAAGAGCTTTTCTCATTAGCTCTCCTACGCCAAAAGTAGAAGTAATTTTAGGGTCTCGTTTTTCTCTTGGAACCAAAACTAAGCCGGCAGCAGATGCACTTTCTATAATACCGAGCTTTTCCCCCCCCTTATTAACTATACCATAGAATGCCCTAATGGGTTCTCCTAAAGGATCTCTCACTCTACAGAATCTCTGAATTCCATTGGAGTGTTCGACTATTCTCTGAACAAAACCAGTTCCCCCATCACACATTGGTAATTTTAGACAGGTAACCTCAGGTAATACCTCTTTAAATCCTTCCTCAATAGCATCCGCTACTTGTTCTGCCAGAAGACACTCTTTGAAGGGCCCGGGTGCGATCAAAAACTTAAGATAATCAAACACTGTTGTTCCACCTCTTCCTTAAAAAGTTGCATACTTTACTTTCTGCTTCACTCAACATATCCTGTAGAGACATCTGATCTGTCCTTAGGATAACACACAGCTCACCTAATTGCTCTACCTCTTGCAAATAACCTAATCGGAGAACATTCAAAAGATGCACTCCTTCGCTCTCCTTGCGGCTAGGAGGTTCCCCGGACGAAGTTATTCGAGTAAGTGCAACAGAAGGCTCAAGATCGCAAAGAATTGTTAAATCTGCATTAATTTTCCTTATTGCAAAATTCAGCATTTGTATCATAAGATCTCTAGGTTGCCCTCGTGCATAATGTGCAAGAACTAGCACTGACATCGTGAAACGATCAACTATGACTATACTTTTATTATCAAGGAGGGGTCTAATGTATTCGTCTACTCGTTGAGCAAGGCGTGCTAGGTACAAGAAAGTCTCGGTAGTCCATGTCATGTCTTTATTTTCAAAGTTATGGGTAATCCTTTTTATCTGTGAGACAATAGATTTTCCAGGCATACCCCCACTCTCAATCAAAGAGGTATTTAAGTTCTTTCTTCTTAGAAACTCATCAATATGTTGAGCAACTGTTGTCTTACCACTACCATCGATTCCTTCAACCGCAATAAGACAATACCTTAAGTTCATTTTAAGCAACCTCTTTAATGCTCTATTTTACTTTCATTTTCTCCCCAAAAGACAATATTTTAGCCTGCACCTTTGAAAGGTTTTCAAGTGGTTCCTTAAACATCTTCAAACGCTCAACAAAATGTTCAGGGCGAATTCTATCCTTATCTTTCGGACTATCATAATGCATAGGGATTACAACTTTTGGTTTAATCTCATTAGCAAAATACAATGCATCGTCTATACTCATTACAACACCTCTATTACTAATAGGTATACATAAAATATCAGGCTCGTTGATCTTCTTATGGGGTAATAATTGTGGTTCTATATATCGCGTATCACTTGTATAATAGATTCGTTTCCCATCTGTCTCAATCACTATACCAAAATTAACTACTACCTCATCTCTAACAACATGGTCAGTCTTTATGCAAGTCAGTGAGAAACCCATAAGATCAAAACTATCATTAATCCGTCCCACTATGGAACCAATAGTTTGATTACGAAGAATGATTGAAATCTCCGGATTAGTTAAAATAATAGGTTTGTAAACATCCACTATTGATTTCACTACATCTATATCGAAGTGGTCAGCATGCTTATGAGTTATGATCAAGGCATCTATTCTACCGAAATCCTTTACTCTAAATCCCTTATCAAAGTTATATTTTCCAGGATCAATAAGTAAACGCTTTTCTGCATTATTCTCGATGATAAATGTTGACTGTGCAAACTTTTGAATTTTCATGACGTAACCTCCTTTATTCAATTATTTTATACTTTTTGCATTACAATTGTATGTAAACTCTTATTTACCGAGGTTTGCAAAAGATAGGCTTAAAATACTCTTCCACTTTCAGACAGTACCCTTTAAAAATTTTACTCTAAAATAGATCGTCGGTCAACTCCTTCTTTAATAATGTCATCCCTTTCTAACCTTCTATGAGTCCTTAATATTCTCTCCCTTTCCCATTCGGTTAAATTCTCCAAAACCTCCTTATACTCCTTCCCTCTAATCCAAACCTTACCCAAAGGATTTTCTATCACTTCACTAAACAAACCAAACCAGCACATTTCAAGACTGCCTTGCTCTATCACTTTTTCAATTAAGTTATTCCTTCTCTCCTCTGTGGGTGCAGTAATCAAAACCCGATAAGAATAATCCTCTTTCCTATATCCTGGTTGTCCATACTTCTTAAAAAACCTTCCTGAAAAGTAATACTCTCTAAGTCCCCTTAGTTTTCTCGCACACTCTTTCAACGCAGCACTACCTCTGTCCACCTCCAGGAAATAATAATTAGAAAGACCATTGATTTTCAATCCTATAAATCTATCTGGTCTTATGGGAATATACTCTCTTTTGTCTTTAGGATCTGGCTCCGGATCTTTTACATAATCCCAGTAACTAGAATCTTTTTCACAAAAAAGCAGCTCAACATTATTATTCTCTCTTACTCCTACTGCTAGAGCTACCTTGAATTCATTAACGTCTATTTCGTGCTGTTTTTTCTCTGGCTTTACCCGATTATACTTACTTTTCCATTTTATTTCATCAGAATTTATAACTGACCTTTCAACTAAAAGATCCATCCCTTTTTTAGTCGGGCAATAAAGAGCTTCGCTTGAGCCAAATTTAACTGGAGCATATTCTCTTTTTAGATAACCTTTATTCCAAAGCTTTTGCAGTCTTCTTTGGACCGCACTATAAGAGCTAAAAAAGAGAGCCTGAATTTGTCTCGCAGTTAAAAAGCGGTCTTTGGCCACTTCTTTTATTACTTTAAGGTCTCTATCTTGCACATTTACTCTGGGAAATTTTCCATAATCAGGTTTGTAGCGTGATTGTCTTTTTTTATTGTTTTCTTGAATCATAATTTAGTTTTTTTCTTTTTAGGCAAATGAATAGGAGCTGAAGTACCGAATTTCTTAGGTTCTTTTCTTTGGGTTAAGTTTGCGTCATGCTGTTCGGCTTCAATCAAAGCTTGCCGCTGGATAATTGAAGCTTTCACTTTTTGCGCCGGTAGATAATAACGGCTCTGAGATTGATAAGATATTTCCTCCGTTGCTTTAATTTTTATTTTGTCTTTTGGGAAAGGCAAAACTGTTTTTATTTTAACTCTTTGGGTTGGATTTTCCAAAATTTTTACAAAAGCATGTTGAATGGGTTGTTTTGTTAGTGCTGTTGCCTTCTTGTATCGTTGTTCTTCCAAATTATAGAATTGCCGCGAGGCTAACTCTTTGCCTAAAATTGGAATTATAATAGGAACCTCACTCCAACCTTCTGAATCTGTATAAAACCTAGTTTGTCCTGTAGCCTGTCCCGAACTAGCTATCCTACTCGCGGATGACCCCTTTGCTTTTGTTTGGCGTAAAGTTAATGGGAAAATAATTCCCAAATTGGGATCAATAGTCTCAGAAAGTGACTGAATACCAACATCCCCTAACCCTTCACTTGAAAATTTTTGCTTACTCTTCCCCTCTCCTGTAGCCCTTGCTCCCGTTTCTACTCTTCGTAACTCCTCTCGATATTCCAAAACAGCAGTTCGATAAAGTTGATCCTTTATCTCTTTTAAGTTATGTTCTCCAGGAAACATCTCCTTTTCTACTATTTCCGCATCCTCAAAACTAATGGAAAAAACTATCTTGGTTCTAGCATTATTCTTAACTGCATCGTAAAGATCTGGATCTTTTATCTTTAACTGAGCTAAACGTTGATGACTGAGAACCATATGCAAACCATATTTTCGGCATTGGTCTAAAATACTAGCTATATCTGGAGTAATAAAATTTTGGAACTCATCTATAACTAAAAAAAAGGGGGTCTGTTTAACTGTTTCTTCGTCCCGGGAAAGAGCATAGCTTGCCATCTCACTTATTAAAAGTGTCCCTAACATGAAAGAATCATCTTGATGCAACCTTCTTCCTATCTGAGAGAGATTACACAAAAGTATCTTTTGGTTTTCAAAAATATCTTCGAAATCCAGAGTATTCTCAGTTCTACCTAAAACCATCCTAACTGCGTTATTATCAACAAATTCAGGTATTCGTCTTTGCAAACTCCCTAGAATCTCTTGTTTCCTTGGTAGAGAATACTTCTCAAATTCCTCCCACGCTTTTCTCACTCGACGAAGACTCGCAAATTCAACTAATCTTTTCCTTGGTTCAGATTCGGGAAGCTCTGTAAAATATTCTGCCTCAAGGAAAGTAAATCCTTGTTCAATTAGAGGATAGAGCATATCCCCCATTACTTTTCTCAAAAGTGGGGTTTTTTTTGAATCTTCCTCCCATACCTTAGCTACTACAGCGGTTAAATATCTTACTTGGACCGTCAGGTCAGAAAAATAGTTCCATCTCTTCAAAGGATTAAACCCGCAGCAAAGAGACTGCTCTTTGGCTGGATTAAAAAGAATCACCTTCTCAGCTAACTTGGGAAAGCAAGAAAGGAAATTTACAATATGATCGTAAAGGGAACCGTGAGGGTCAATAACGCAAAGACCATGTCCTTTTAAGATAAGCTCATGAATAAGAACTTCCAAAAAGCAAGATTTACCAGTATTTGTCGATCCTAAAACATGAAGGTGCGTTTTAAGTATATTAAGGTCAAGACAGGTCTTACTTAACGTGTCCAAATTCTGACCAATAACTAAAGCATTCTTGGGAATTAGCGTATCCATGCTTTTAGCCGACCAAAATTTTTCAGTTGAGGGCATCTTTTCTCTTCTTAAACCATGTTTTTCAGCTACCTTTTCCCAAAACTCTTTCGCGTTAACCATTTAAACCCTCCTTATAATTCTTGGCCCTTTGTAATGAGTCTTGCCAAAGTTTTTCAAATATAGGCTGTGAGAAAAAACCCTCTAGAACCTTAGATTTAGACAGTAATTTATCATCTAACTCCCTATTACTAAAAGATACAGCCATAACTAACTCAAAGAGTCCTGTCTTTTTCTTTTCATCTAGTGAGTTTATGTATTTCAGAAACTCTCCAAGGTACGGTTCTTTCCCTAATTGAAGTTTGTAATAACTACGCGCCAAGCGATAGACATAATCGTCGTCAGGCTCCAACTCAACTACTTTTTCGAAGGCCTCAGCCGCTTTACCATTAGTACCTTTACGATTGTATGCCTCACCAAGATTATAGTAATAAGTACATCGATTTGGATCATCTTTTGTGCTTTCCTTTACACATTTCTCAAACTCCTTTATAGCCTCATCATATCTTTCTAAATCGAGATAAGATAAACCCAAAAAATATCGATAAACTACGTCACCGGGGGTTAAAGCGAGAACTTTTCGAGATTCTTCGAGAGCCTGCTCATATAAACCTTTATGGCGAAAGCATACACTGAGTGCAAAATGAGGTTCATTATTTAGTTCGTTCATAACTATCGATTCCTTGCATTTAAGTATAGCCTCATCATATAAGCCTTTATCAATAAGGAAAAAGGCCCAATTAAAAAGCACTGTTGGTAAATTATAAGCAATATCCTCATCTTGAGGAGCAAGTTTAAGGGCTTCCTTTATTAAGGGTACACCTTCCTCAAAAAATTTTCTTTTACAAAGCGCAACACCTCGATTGTTTTTCTGTATAGCCTCGCGTTCAACCCCGTCTTCCTTAAGATCCTCGGCCAACTGCCTTTCTAAGATAACTCTAGTGTATTGAATCCTTTGTTCTTCTCGTTCTTGTTTTAATCTCTCATTTAATGAAATTGTCTTACGGTCAAAATCGTGAGTTTCTCCTCCTGAATTGCTAAGTTCCTCGTTCATAATCCCCTCCTTGTGTCAACTTACAATTATATAAGTTCCGTTCTTAAAAAAAACAGATTTATCTTCTTCCCTTTTCTCTTTGTAAGCTTTATAGGATTTATTTTACTCTCTATTTTTAACTTAACAAGTTTAAAATAAAATTAAAGAATATAGTGTTTTTTGATTCGTTAATTAATAAGTGATTACATCAATTTAGATTGCATTGTACGTGATTTCACGTGTTTTCTTGACAAAAAATTTTAGACATGTTACGCTTCCCTGTTGTGGTGCTGTTCTATGTAAAGTAGACGTGGACCTCCTTTTGGTTGATAGTCCCGGCTAACTCTGAAGTCTTTTAGGGTTAGCTTGCTCTCTGCCAATCAAAAAGGAGGGATCAAATGTATCAAAAAATAACAAGGGCAAAAACAATGCTTACACCAGAATTAAAAACAAGACTGGTATTGCAGGCAAGTAAAGAATCATCCCTGTCCTCTGAATTATCTAAAATGTATAAAGATCCACAAAAACGGAAAATAGCTGAATCAGTCATAATAATGGAAGGTATTGCAAGATGTGTGCAAAAAATTTTGTCAAATCAGAACACATGTCCTAAGGAGAAAAATTAAGATACACCTATTAAAAAGACATTTGAAGAGGCAGAGAGCTCTGGCGTTAGATTTTTAAGCGATCTAACGCCATTTTCTTTTATCCAGCTAGTTCTAAGTTAATTAAGTTAGTCTAGTTTAAAGATATCTTGTGAATTTTCTTTAGAAATCAATTAGTTAACTTGGGGGCGTCGAGACGCCATTTTCTCCCAAAAACCCGAATTAAAAATGAAGGGTTTTTGGTTTGAGAAAATGAGCGACGCCGACTAAAATGAATTTGGTGAGCCCTTTGTAAAAAGGGCGAACCCAAGAGCGTTAGCTCGCAGTGCCGTTAGGTAAAACTCATTTTAGTCGGGGTTTTTCCGACTTGCTTAGAGGGAAACCCCGACGCCCCCAAGAACCAGTTGCATTAAGCATTTTAAGATATTAATCTTAAAATTACCCTTTAAAAAGGGTATAGTTAAGGGTAGTTGTATAGTAAAATACAGTTTTAGAATTAGGTTTTGTTAAGTTTGTCTTACGTTAGGGGTAAAACTTTACCCCTATCTCACGAGTTTAGAGCTTAAGGCAATGTTTTTTATCCCTCACTTTTTTGTCTTCCCTTCCTCTTTTTTAACTTTCTTTATACTTTTAATCTCCCAAGCAACAAGTCCCAAAACCACAGCTATAATCCCGGTTACTGTTAAGGATAGAGTTTTAGCTGGGCAGGCCAGTAGATACCCACGGCTAAAGCCGTGGCACTCAAAACAATTCAAACTTGGCTTGACGCCCTTCGGGCGATTACCCATTCACCCACGGGCTTGCCCGTGGAACTCTGCCCTTCGGGTTGTTAGAGTTCCCAAAAAGCAACCTCCAGCAAAACCTGAGAACCACCACAAGATCGTCTTTAACAATTTCCTTCACCACCTTCCTTATCCCACCCTAAAATGGGCTAATTTTGAAAAGTAGAGTAAATTACTATATTTTATTTTAAAAATAGGCTCATAAGAGCCTCATACACGGAACCTTAGAGGTCAAGATGATATATTGTACCTCTTTATTTTCTTGTCTTAAGAGTTAAAAAAACTACTGTCCGAAGTTCGGACAGAGTCTAAAACAGGCATTAATAAAGCGTATTAGGCAATCTATTAAGAAAAATAAAACTAATTTTTAGGTCTTATATTTTTTAATTAACCCTTCCTTTGTGCTCTCAATTATTTCTTGTTTTAATTTCTCTATTTCCTCTTTACTCGGCTTACGTTTATTTTTAAGTTCAAAATTCTTGATCCGAAAAGTAAGATAACCTTCCATTTCCTTAGTAAACTGAGGATTAACTAACCATTCTTTATCTTTTTTCTCTTGTAGTTTTTCTTCTTCTATCTGCTGTTTTAGTTTTTCTCTTTGCTCTTTTTCTCTAGTTTTTTCCTCTTTAAAGACCTTTAAAGCTTCTTCCGTGTAATTTAAAACTGCTCCGAAGTACTTCATCTTATAATTAGTTTCAGGGGCTTTTTTAAGAGAAAAATTAACAATATATTTTGCTTTTTCTTCTCCGTATTGATCAATTAACCCCTGGGCCTGTTCTAATTCTTTTTTCTTTACCTTATAATCTTCAATTTGATTATGCTCTTTTTGAAAATAACAAACTAAATTTTGGGCTTTAGAATCTAATAAGGATAAAAAAGACTGATTAGGAAGCAACTCCGTATCTGAAAAATTAACTTCTCGTCGTTTTTGTATCTCTCTTTTAGCTCTCCTACCTGGATAGTAACAAACTAACCAATCACCCTTGTTTTCTCCCCATCTTACTTTAGTTAAAAAACCAGTTTTAATTAATTCATTATGAGCAGGTTCTAAATATTTTCTGGCATGGGAGAGATGCTTTTGAATAGTTATGGGTAATAGTTGGCAAAGTTTTTGATAATCAAACCAAACATATGGTTGCTTTTTATTCTTTAAGCCATAAAACCTTACTCCTAAAATTTCATAAAGCCTTGAGGCTATTTTACTTTTAAGACTTTGAAGATATTTATAATTAAGTGGTTTTACATAAAAACTATTTATACTTTGAAGATACCAACTTCCTAGGAAAAGGTAATTAGTATCAGCTACCTTTCCATCTAATAGTTCCTCGTCTTTAAAAACTACCCTGTCGTAAAGATGAAAGGTATCGCTAATTCGTCTTTTCACTTTCTTACTAAAGAAGGCTCCTTCGGATGTCACTGTGGTAGCAACTATTCTTCGGAGAGACTCTTTAATCGTCTTTTTGTTCTTGCCAGAATTAGCAATCCCCATTTTCTTACATAATCTATAAACGGAACCCAAACAAAGAGGATTTATCACTTGCCGTTCTTTGTCTAAAATCGTATCAATAATTTGCTCGATAACTTTATGGACTTCTCTATCAAAAGGACTAGGATAACCATATTTTACATTAGCCGTGACCTGCCAGGATATTTCTAATTGTTGACTATCTTTTCTAATTATATCTTTATATTCAGTTTGTAATTTTTGCCTTAATCCTTTTTTGGACAGAGCAAAAAATGGAAACATTAAAAAATTTACTTCTGCTTTAATGAACTCTGGTATAAGTAATTCTTGGTCTTTTTTTTGTAGGTTTACTTTGTCTTGTTTTTGATTTTTTAAGACTTGGTTGTGTTTAATCATTGTTTTTTTGAAATTAAATACACGTCTTTATGTGTGTTATTTGTATGTTTGTATATTAGTACCCTGCTTAAAACCCTTTATTTAAAGGTATTTTAGAGGATAAATTGATATTAAAGTTCCCTATTATTGATATTAAAGTTCCCTATCAAAAATGTTTGCTTATCTCATATAAATCAAACCCACCAGGTGGTTTTTTACTAGGGGTTTTTGGTTTCTTTCTTT
>JAUWRC010000059.1 GCA_030610745.1 Clostridia bacterium | reverse complement strand
AGAAGGTGAAAGCTCAGGGGTTTTTCCTGAATCAATATTGGGAGTGGGAATAGGTAGCCCTGGTCCCCTGAATACCAAAGAAGGAGTGATCCATTTTGCTCCCAATCTTCCTCATTGGACCGATGTCCCTTTAGTACAGATTTTGGAAGATAAACTTAACCTGCCTATTTTTCTAGAAAATGATGCTAATGCTGCTGCTTTAGGTGAATGGTGGCTGGGAGCAGGAAAAAATGTGGATAATCTGGTTCTGTTGACCTTGGGAACAGGGATAGGAGGAGGGATAATCATTGAGGGAGAGGTTCTTCATGGAGCCTGGGATACGGCGGGGGAGATAGGACATATGATAATTCATGAAGGTGGGCTTACCTGCGGTTGTGGAAAGCAAGGATGCCTTGAAGCCTATGCCTCGGCTACAGGAGTAGTTAAAAGAACACTATCTGCTATAGAGAAGGGAGAAAAAACTCTTCTTATCAATTTAGTGGAGAATCGATTGGAGGATATCACCTGTGAATTAGTCTTCAAGACAGCAGAAAAGGGAGATAGTCTAGCTAAGTGGATAGTTGAGGAGACAGCGAGGTATTTGGGGATAGGTATTGCCAATATAGTCAATATCATAAACCCGGAAATGGTCATTCTCTCAGGAGGAATGATTGCGGCGGGTGATACATTATTTAAGCCAGTAAGAAAATATGCTCAAGAAAATGCTCTTACTGCTGCTATCAAAGGAGTAGAAATAGTCCCTGCCGACTTGGGTGGTAATGCTGGAGCTATAGGAGCAGCAGCTACCGTGTTGAAGAAAAAAGGTCTTTTGTAATAAAATCAAGGGGAAGAAAAATTGCGAATTCGGCCAAAAGATTACAACTACGGAGTTAACAAAGAAAATTTGGAGGAAATAGTAGCATCTTTATTAATAAAAAAAGGGCTAACCATTAGCGTGGCTGAGTCCTGCACCGGAGGCCTGGTTTCTCATCGACTTACTAACATTTCGGGAAGTTCTAACTATTATAAATGTGGAATAATTAGCTATAGCAACCAGGCTAAGTCAATTTTTTTAAAAGTTGATAACGAGCTTATCAAAGAGAAAGGAGCAGTGAGTCCTGAAGTAGCCAGAGAAATGGCCGTGGGGATAAGAACATCTGCTCATACAGACATAGGTCTAGGGATTACTGGTATTGCCGGACCTACTGGAGCTACTCCGAGGAAGCCTGTGGGACTGGTTTACATTGCTCTTAGCAGCCGAACTAAACAAATTAGTCAAAAGTTTATCTTTTCTGGGAATAGAGAAGAGATTAAGTGGAAAGCTTCTCAAGCAGCTCTTGATATATTGCGAAAGTATCTGATAGGAGCATAAATATTCAGTGAAGTACGTTCCTTTCTGTCAATCTCCGCTTGTCATTGCGAGCCCCGAAGGGACGTGGCAATCTCGACTCACTTTTCAGGAATGATGAATTTTCCTCCTGAAATCTTCTGGGAAATTATCCTATAATTCCTATCAAAATCCACATCTATGTTTATTAAATTAGGACACTTCTTCCCCAAAATTTCCTTCTTTAGATTATAGAAATCTTCTTTCTCACCGGCTTCTGCATATAAGCTCTGTATATCTGCTTGTCGGTTAACCCTTATCGTTATCTCTTCACCACATTTATCACACTTTACTGAAAATAAAATAAATTTTCCCTCTATACGGGCAGGGATTCGTCTCTTTTTCTCACCTTTCTTTTTCTTACCGCCGAAAAGCTTACTCCAAAAACTCATTTTTTTGTCTCCTTTGGTGCCGAAGGGGGGACTCGAACCCCCAAGGGGATAACCCCACAGCATCCTGAATGCTGCGCGTCTACCAATTCCGCCACTTCGGCGTCTCTATGTTATTGTGCTGGCAACAATTTCGGGATGTCGATTTTTTGCTCTTTCCTTTTTTCTCCCCGCGGTGTCCATCCAGAAGTTTCTTGACTAATTGTTCATACATTAGAATATTTTATCTCTTAATTTATTATAGTCAACACGCACTAATTATATAATTACCCCTGTTCAAATATATAAACAATGTTGTTATACTTTATGAACATGTTCATAGGAAAGTGTTCACCCTGCTTTTTCCTGTTCAACAACAACTCTACAGTCTAAGAAAAGAATCGTCCACTAATCGTCCACTAATCGTCCAAAACGTATTTAGTTGCTCTGCCTTTACCGATAGTTTTAAATATCCTTTTTCTTACTAAATCACTTAATTCATCTGCAGCAAGGGCTTTCCCTATGTTGTTAATTTCTCTATAAACTTTATTAGATATTTCTTTATTCTTCTTGAGATATTCTATTGCTTTCTTTTGTCTCGTATTTAAAATCAACGCGTTTAAGTATTCCTCTGTTAATTTAGATTTTCTAAACGTGACAACTAAACTTCCTGCAATATATTCGAATAAAGGTTCTGGTAATCCCCAATCTAAACACATATTTATAATATCATTTGTTCCTGTTCCCCATTGTTCGATAAACTTTATTAAAAAGAAACATTTTCCAATTAAAGGATTTCTTAAAATAGACCTATGATCCCCCTTAAGATCCTCTACTGTTAGTGGTTCTGGAAGAGGACCGCATCCCCAAACTTCAATCCGGTCATCGAAGATTCTCACTTGAACATTACTGGAAATCTCATAATCCCTGTGGCAAATAGCATTAACAATTGCTTCTCTTATCGCATCAGGAGGATATTCCCATTTTTCCTGCCTCTCAATTTTTCCTGGTTCTACCCAGGCAGCCATACTTGTGTGTCTTAAAACAAAATCTTCTGCCGCATTAACCTGGTCAATTATATTTCTTCCAAAAACTTTCATATCTATAAAAGGTTTTATTGGTTTTGTGCCTTTAAATCTTGCACATCTTGTCTCTGCTTGCAGAAAAAACCTCTGAGGATTTTTACCAAAAAGTAGAATAGCAGCGTTGGTTAATTCCCCATCCTTGGCCAACTCTAACTTCTCTAATACCTGTTTTGTCGATGTATCTGGGTCTACATCAAAATTTCTTTCTTTTGTTGCTTTTTTCAAAAACCATTTAACTTTGGCCTTGTCTACATCTTCTAAGCTTGCCCCTTTACAGATATTATGATCAAATCTTATTTCACCTGTAGCCTTAGCAAACTCCATTACTTCTTCTGGCGATAAAGGCATATCATGAGTTCCTACTCTCTTGTAGGCAATGTTCTTATGTGAGTGGATATTTCCTGTTTTCTTAATCTTTACTATTAAGATAGTCTTCTCTTCTATATCTAAATGAAAAATATCAGGATAAATAGAGGGTTTACAACTATGAGCAACATTAGCAATTTGTGATTCAGTCTTTTTTGAAGTACCTACAATTTTATGATCATCTGAAACGCCAACAAGGATAACCCCGTTATTAGTATTAGCAAAGGCACAAATGGTCTTACCTATTCCTTCTTTATCTTTTTCTTTAGGTCTTTCTTGAAACTCTAAATTCTGCCCTTCCCCTTGTTTTATGAGACTTAAAAGTTGCTGTTTAGTCATAAATTACCTTTACTTTTTATAATTCTAATTCTGGGAAACTCTAACTGAGGGTTGTTAAGCTCCTCTACAGCTTTTTTCTGAGTTAACCTATATTTATTTGGACTCGCCCGTATTTTATTTGGACTCGCCCATATTTAACGGATCTAACTCATATCTTATACCTTTGCCTTTACCATACTGAAGAAGTTTACCTGTATTTTATGAAAGTCCCTCGAGATGTAAACACCTTAGCCAAAAAATACTCTATGTGGTTATTTTAGCAGGAAAAAGGTGTGTGTCAAAAAGATTTCACTGGATTTGGTAGAATAGAGTGAGGAAACTTTTCAAAGCAAGCAAAATTTCCTCACTAAAATCTAATTTTGGTGCTCATATGGTGCCCATCCGGCTACATAAAACTTCTACCGCTGCCTTCTTATGGTCAGGAGAAAGCGAAGCGTCATCTCAATTGTTTTATGCCCCAGAAGTTCTTGAACAGTCTTTAGATCTATCCCTGCCATAACTAGATGGGAGGCAAAAGTATGTCTTAAATCATGAAATCGGAACCTTTCAATTCCTGCTTTCCTGGCAGCCTTGTCAAGAGAAACCCGCACATTGACAGTACCTCTCTTTAATTCTTGACATTTAACACGGCGCGTTATATATTTTACTATGATCAAACCTTTTAAATGCAAAGAAAAAGAAAAAATACTTAATCGAGATTATTCAAAGAAATTTTCTAAAGAAATCAATGAATTATCTTTTCGAAAGTTAAGAATGTTAAATAGAGCAGTAATAGGCTTAGAAGTACCTTTTTACCATAAAGGAGGTGAAGAATTAAAGAAAAGAAAGATAGTAAAATGGTAGATATTGGGATAGAAGAATAAAGGAGGTCTCACCAGATAAAAGTCAAGTGAAAGGATGAAATTATTTTCAAAACAAACTCCCCCTAAGGGCAAAAATTGAGAAAAATTTTCACCTTGCAAATTAACAATACAGTCACTGCTCATTGAAAACTGAATAATCGTCTCTTACTCCTGGAGAAGAAGGGTAACAGGCCCTTTCTCACCTGTCTGCGTGTCCGCACACAGGCAGATAATGTCCATATAGAGCTGCACCACGGTAACATACGAGTTTTACCTCGATCTATAACCATCGGGGCAGGGACTCCACTCACCTTCCGCATTTCATATGGACGAGAAAGGTATTCACTACCTCCTTGAGGGTTCTGGTTATCCCTATATAAAATGTCGATATCCCTTCTCGTCCAAGAGGATGACAGATTAAACCAGCTTTATCAGACAGTGGAGTCCCTATATAGACTCACTAAGTTTGGATAGGTCTACTGCATATTTTTTCTCCAGTTTTCGTTTGATTTGTTCTAAGTAATTGTCTTTGGGAAGTATCTTTTCTGATGAGAATCTATCTAGTTTCTCCAGAATCTTCCCATAGAGAGCAATGTAATAACCTCTCAGGTTAGAGGTTAGGCTGTTAAGGGTGTGAGGCCGATAGAGCAGCTCGTGCTTCATAAGGGCAAAGGCAAGTCTGGCCAACTTATTGCCAGTGGCTGTTCTTGCTATGCGCTTCTTATCGGCCTTCTCCACCAGCTTCCTGGTGTAGTAAGCATTGAAATCGGGACACCAGGCATTTAAAGATAATGCTGCCTGATTGAGACTGGTACGAAGGAACTTGTTGCCCTTCTTCGACATAGGTAGGCCCTGCGGGTCATATTCGCCAGTCTGGCTTTTCCTTGAACAGGTACCGGCTGAAGAAATAATCTGCTTAGCATAGGCAAAGCGAGAGATATCGCCTATTTCTGCTGTAATTTCAGCTCCATAGATTACCGAAATTCCCGGAATAGAAAGAAGATATACCCCAGGGGTCTGAACTACGAGGTGGGCAATCTCGTTTTCTAGGTTGGCGATAATCTCTCGATATAGCCGATAAACCTTGATGTGCGAGTTTAGGGCGAGAATGTCCATAGTTTGCTCGCAAGGGTTATTAGAGGCAAGACTACACCTGGCAGCTGAGATGATCTTACGAGCTGTCTTCTCGGTTAGTTTCGTATTGTTCTTTCTTAAGAAACGGGCAAGCCTGGCCTCTCCTAATCTGAGTACTCTCTGAGGTGTGGGATAGTGCTCAATGACTAAGAGAGAACCTTTACCCCAGCGATCAGAGAAGATAGAATCATCTTTATCCCACAGCCCAGGAAAGAGCTGGTCCATTAGGCCTGTAATCACATTTTGAGAGGAACCTCGCCTTGAGATGAATTTGCGTCTTGTACGAGTAGCTCTTCTCAGGTTGTAATAAACCCCACCAGGTATATAAGAGGAGGAGAACTTGCCAGAGATCAAGGCTTTGGCAATAGAGCCCAGATCAATCTTGTCGGTCTTGGTATTCTTGTTAAGTCTCTCCTTCCAGGAATCAAAAGGGTTGATTACAGCTACATCATGACCTAAAGCTCTAAGGCGCAGGGTCAGATTCCGGTGATAGTGGCCGGTAGATTCTAAACCCATAAGGATCTTCTTAATTCCAGATGTACGCACAACACGGGTTACTTTCAAGATGAAGAAATCAACCCCGTGGGAGTTATTGGGAAACTCAAAGGCTGAGGTAAGGATGTCGCCAAAGAAGTTAATGCAGCAGGCCTTATGGTTGTATTTGGCTACATCAATAGGGACATAGAGAATCTCGGAAGGGGCATACTTAGCCATAATTTTTTTAAGCCGCAGGCTATTAGATGCAGGATAGATATTTTTCGTTTTCATGATTTGCTCCTTGTCTTATCTATTCGATAAAATACAGGTTCTTTCTCAACCAACTCGTACATACATAAAATCTTAGCCTTTCTGCTAAAGACCTTAGTTAAGCATCTATTTCTACAGAACCTTTTACACCTTTTTGCATCAGGACAGATAACAAAAAGGCAAGATTTTAATAATTTCTTAATAAGTTTATCGTTCATTGAAACCTCCTTAACAGATGTTATATCAACAAAAATGAGAATTGTTTTAGGAGGTGAACGAATTCTATAACTATAAGACATAGTCTTTATTATAAAAGAGCGATTTATAAAGTAAAAACAGTATAAAAATAAAACTGTAAAGGAGGTGGGTAAGGTATGCTAATATACATATCTTTTTAGTATACCGTTAAAATGCAAACCAAACTATTTAAGTTGTCGATAATTGGGCTTATGCTGGTAGTGTTGGGAGTGGGCCTAGGAGTGGTTGGAGAAGCTAATTCCCTCCCCAACATGATAATTCAACCTCCGCCTCATCCTCGGCTTGATGTAGATATCCGGACCGATCGATCCTGGTATTCAATTGGATCTGAGTTAAGAATTTTTGGATGGGTCAGTGAGCAGGCCTACCTTTATGTCCTGCACTGTGATAGTCAAGGACAAACCTGGTTGGTCTTTCCCAACCGCTACTCCCGGAATAATTTAATTGGGCCAGGCTCCTATCAATTGCCTGATGGACCTTACAGGTTTATAGTGACGGGTCCTTCAGGCACTGAGTACCTTCTGGCAATTGCTTCCACCACCAGGGTCAACATCTATGATTTCCTAAGATTTCCTCAGGATCCGTTTAAGGAAAATTCTTATCCTCTAATTCTTGATCCCCAGGCCTTGAGAGAAGAAGTTAGATCTAAGTTTAAAGCTGAATTTCGGTTGCAAATTGGAGGAGAAAAGCCTGGGATTCAGCTTAAGATAGTGCCAGTGAAATGGGATACCGCCTGGACCAATTTTCAGGTGGGAGCGGGACCAGTCAATCAGAACCCTCAGGCTCAATTTAATTATTGGCCCTCTAATCCTCAAGTTAATCAAGTGGTCCAGTTCGATGCTTCTGCTTCTTCTGATCCCGACGGCTACATAACTAGCTGGCAATGGGATTTTGATAGCGATGGAGTCACTGATGCTTGGGGACAGACCACTACTCATCAATTTTATTCCCAGAGCGAATTTAGAGTAACTTTGACGGTCCAGGATGATGATGGAGCAACTTCTTCTACCACCAGGATAGTAACAGTGAGTGGAGTTGGTGCTAGATTTTCAGTCACTGAGCCGGTTTCTTTCCAAAGTAATGGAGATTGGATCAACGGATGGTACTGGGTGAGAAGATGGAATCATTGGGCCCAATGGAGCTGGAAGGCAATCTCTCTGACTCCTAACCAGGCCTATATAAACTTCCATCTTTTGGTAACTAATAAAGATGGAGGAAGTGGTTTTAGCACTACGGTCAAGATAAAAATTCTAAATCAATGGGGACAGGTAGTAGAACAAGGTCAAGTAGACCTAATTAACCCCTTCAAGCCTCAGTTTTCCGGAGACACCGAAGGCGTAGGCTACAGCGCTTATGGAGCTTATCAGATTCAGAACCTTTCTTTATTGGGACAGCTATTTACGGTCAAAATAGAATGGCCTCCAGTTGGATACGGATATCACTTAGCTGCTCAGCAAGACTCAGCTAAGTTAGTTTACACTTATTAGGAGGTGAATTACAGTGAACTATAAATTTCTGATATTGGCGGCAGTGATAATTTTAAGTCTAGCTGTAGGGGGTTTTTCTCAAGAATTAACTTCAGAAGAGAAAGGGTTGATTAAGGAAGTTCTTTCCGAAAAGTTCGAAAAGTTCAGTCTAAAAGAGATGGATTTTATCTGTGCTGGAGGAGCCTCTCTGGATCAAATTCAGGTCTATCTTCCTTCTCAAATTAGTCTTTCTGAGGAAACTGTCCACCAAGGCCTGATAGTAGCTCTGGTGATCTATGGGGAAGAAATAGATTGTTCCTATCCTTTATTTGTAGCTTCTATTGAAGCCGAGGAAGAGGAAATAGATTACGGAGCAGCTTTGTTTGATTCCTCAGGAGAGATAATGGCCGTAAGCTTAGTTCAGATAGAGAAACTGGAAAAGCCAGTTGAGGAGCCTTCTCTTAGTTTAGCCAAGGTTAAAGAGGAGCCCGATCTAGTTAGTTTGACTTTAAAAACTGGAACCTATGTTCTGAAATGCAAGATTCCAGCCTCTATGATTCCAGCCTCTATGGAAGGATAGCTTTTTAAGACAGCCTAAGCGGGCCCCTGGGGCCCGCTTTATCTATTACCAGACTATCCCCTGACCCTATTTTAGTGAGATGCGAACGAGGAACTACGAACTAATCAATGAAATATAAACAGTTTATAGCAGAATTGGAGGCTGGAAAAATTACCTCAGTTTATCTTTTTGAGGGAGAAGAGGGTTATCTTAAGGAAGAAGCGCTGAAAAAGCTTAAAAAGAGGATTATTTCACC
>JAUWRC010000137.1 GCA_030610745.1 Clostridia bacterium | reverse complement strand
AAAAGCACAGGTATTTTCCTACCATCTTTTGAAAGAAAGGTTTTCTCTACATTTTGAACTCTCTCTTTTTTAGTTAAATTATCAAACTCTCTTCCCTTAGATAGCTTTTCTCCTGCAAAAAGTATCTCCACCGGCTGGTCGATGAGCTCATCTTCTTTATATCCCAATAAATTTAGAGTTGCTGGATTTACAGTTTTAATCCTGCCTTCAGGCGTCACCAATAAAAGAGAGTCGCTCATAGTTTCTACTATACTCTCTGCAGCGATAGCAGGAGTTAAAATTATAAGCTTATATCTGAGAATAACATAGGCAATGAGAAGGGCATTTACTGTATTTAGTAGGACATCCAGAGGATACTTTCCCAGTTTGGTAAAGTTGGTAGCTGTACCGGCAGCGATAATAAGTACTCCTATGAGAAGGTACTTAAGTCTGTTTCGATAGAAACTGTCTTTTGTCTTTTTGTATCTTTGAAGCAAATTGAATGCAGCAAACCCTACAAAAAGGAACCAAGTGGGAGCCACAAAATATGCTGCTATCCCTAGTTCGTAATGAAAAGCACCCTCCAGGACATAGGCTTCTTTGACAAAATATCCCATTGTATTAGCTGTAAGAAGAGAAATGTAGAGCCCAGCTCCCAAATATAACCATTTTTTCTGTTCTTTTATTCCCAGAAAATTTCTTACGAAGCAATAGAATAATATAGGCATGGCGATCGCTCCAAATGCCCCAAACCTATTCCAGAAAAGGGGTGTTCCCAGGGGAGGGTCAAGATGCATGAGAAATGAGCCCAGACTCCAGATAACCATGGAAATAAGATAGAGAATAAAAATTCGGGCTGGGTTGGTATGAGGATTTCGCCAGATAACAATAGATAAAAACAGGCTGTAGGCAATAAAGGCAATCAGTGGAATTATGCTATATATGTTCCAGAACATTTCTCAGCCTCCGTTTGTTTTATATCCCGTACTTCATACCCCATACTCCCTCATCTTATATAATACTTATATGCTATTACAAATTGAGAGAATGTCAACCGTAGAAAGAGAAATTTTGTCAAGAAAATATAGGATAGGTTTCAGAAAGAAAAAGGTCAGTTAAAGGTAGGCTCATAGTGAGATTGCAAAAACTGGAGGAGGGCAAGTAGATATACAGGATTGTTAATTAAAGGAAAGTTGTTTTTGGCAGAGGTTCATAGAATCAGGATTCGGGAATAATCGAGATTTATGTGTTAATAACGCTACTTATCCTCTTCTAGCTCAACGTTCCAATAAGCAAGGTCTAAAAAGTCCTTCCAATTTTCTTCATCTATATCTATACCAGCAAGATTATGCTTAACAAAAGCTTTCCAACTAGGTCTTGTTGGTTTTTTGATGAGCTTCATTCCTGCCTCAGCCAGAGCTTTACTTCCCTTACGTAAATTGCAGGAGACGCAGGAACAGACTACATTATACCAATTATCTTTCCCTCCTCGAGAGGTGGGAATCACGTGGTCCAGATTTAAATCCTGAGGTTTAAACTTTTTGCCGCAGTATTGGCACCTATTTTCATCTCTTTTATAGATATTTTTGCGGGTAAACTTTACCCTTCGAGGAGGAAGTTTGTCATAAACAAGGAGAAGAATAACGCGGGGTATTCTCAGTTTATAGGTAATTGTTCTTATTATCTGGGTATCTTCAAAGGAATTTTGAGAAAAATCTTTCCAATCTTCAAAACCAAAAGTATAAAAAGACCCTCCTTCTTTAAGTACTACCTGAGCATGTCTTAGGTAAAGCAAACAAAATGCTCTCCTTACTGAGCATATATCTACCACTTGCCAGAAATTATTTAATACAAGAACTCCACTATTAAGAATCTCTATTGACATCTCAAACCAGCTCCCTTGATAATTTTCCATTATCCTAGCATAGATTTAAGAATTGTCAAGCTGCGTAACACTTTGGCTTGACTTTCCATCAAAGATATGATAGGCTTTATCCTGGAAGTGAAAAGTGGAAATTAAAAGTTTAGGAAGAGGATTAATTAGCCTCCTTTTTCCATCTGATTGTAAGGTATGCCACCATCCTCTTGAACCTTTAAATTGTAGTTTTATCTGTGAAGATTGTTGGAATAAGGTAAAATGGCTGGAGGTTCCCTATTGCTCAAGATGTAGTAAGCCATTCCCGCCGTCTTTGGCCTCCCAGGGGATTTCCCAGTTCCTCTGTTCAGAATGTCGTAAAGAAAAATCTTATTTTGAAAAAATTTTCGTTCCCACTCTTTACGAAGGGGCAATGAAAGAAGCCATCCATCTTCTTAAGTACAGAAAAAAAACAGGCATGGTGGCACCATTGGAAAAGATTATGAGGAGATATTTTGACCATATCAATTTTCCCCATCTCGATTTGGTAATCCCTATTCCTTTACATCGGAAAAAGTTTAGAGAAAGAGGATTTAATCAGGCTGAGCTCATAGCAAATATAGTAGCCAGATATTTTAAGCTTGAATTAGTTAAGAATAATCTTCAAAGGGTAAGAGCTACTAAAACCCAAACTACTCTGAGTAGAAAAGAGCGGATAAAGAATATAAAAGGGGCTTTCAAAGTCAAAAATAAAGATGAGTTTCAAAAAAAGAGCTTGCTTTTGGTTGATGACGTATATACTACAGGGACCACCCTTAAAGAAGCAGCAAGAGTACTTAAGAGGGCGAGAGCTAGAGAAGTTTATCTTTTTACCTTAGCACGAGCTTCTTGATTCGTGCCAAAAAAATGCTGTTTGACAAACTTACTCCCTTATATTATAATAATTTTCACATAAGTACTCAGTGAACCACGTCATTGCGAGCCAGGTCCCTCGCTTGTCATTGGAGGAGCGAAGCAATCTCGGTTATATCGCTCGGGATAAACTCCGCAATCTCAATCTTCATTAGAGATTGCCACGTCGTTCTGAAGGCTTTCAGGACTCCTCGCAATCAGACTGTGTCATAACTAATTTAAAGAAATGCTCTTTGACATAAAGAACGGAAGTTCAACACTTCTTTCGCAAACAAAGAGTCTATTTATCCAAATTTTCTCTGCTTTATCACTATTTTCTATAAAAACAGAG
>JAUWRC010000072.1 GCA_030610745.1 Clostridia bacterium | reverse complement strand
AGTGAAGCTGCCTATCTCTTTTTCTTCAACCTTTTCTAAAATCTTTATATCTACAATCTTCATAGCTTCGGTATGATAATCCACTTCTCTCTTTTTCGCTTGAGCAACAGAATTTTTCAGGTCTAGATTTTCCACAATATACGTCTGGCCCTGGTGAAGCAGAACCGCCCCTTTATGTGCTTCTCTATATGCCTGGGCTCTATCCATTGTCTCAAGCAGGTGCCCCTCGCAGATAATCTTAAATACCTCAGAAGAAATATTGTTCAGACTAACCGTCTCTGTAGCTCTTCTTTTCCCCGTATAGACCCACCCATTTGGCGTGGACTGGACTAATCCCTCTTTTTCCAATGCCTTTAAAATTTCTTGGGCCCCATCCCCAAAATATATTTTCTCTTCCGCTAATTTAATAGGCAGCTCCGAGGCGGCACACATCAGGTGTCCAGAGACTATATAAAGATTAGACTCATCAATTATTGCGTGCTCGCCAGGCCTGCCAAAGAAAACCCTGGGATGCTTCATAAAATATTGGTCTAATGGACCCTGGAAAGCAACCAGGGTGGCAAAAGATTCACCAATTCCTCTTCCTGCTCTTCCTGCTTGCTGCCATGTGGATATAATTGTTCCTGGATATCCTGAAATTATTACACTATCCAGCGAACCAATATCTATCCCCAGCTCTAGGGCATTTGTAGAAGTTACACCCCTTAAAATCCCATTTTTTAAACTATTCTCTATTTCCCTTCTCTCCTCTGGAAGATAACCTGCTCGGTAGGCAGTGATTTTGTCGGTGAGGGGTGATCCAGATTTTTTAAGTTCTTTCTTTGACCATGAGACAATTAATTCTGCCATTTTCCTTGAGATAGTGAAACATAAAGTTTGCAGATTATTCTTTATGAAAAAGAGGAATAAATCCCTTGTCTCCTGATGGGTAGAAAGCATGCCCATGCCATCAAAGTAAGGGTTATAAAAGATGAAGTATTTCTTGCCCTTAGGCGATCCATCGCTAGTGATTAGGCGGGAGCCCACTCCAATTAGCTTTTCCCCAAATTCAACCGGATTGGCAAGGGTAGCCGTGGATAAGATAAATTGAGGGTGAGAGCCATAAAAATTGCATATTCTTCGCAGCCTTCTTATTAAAAATGCTACATTTGAACCAAAGACACCCCTGTATCTATGGGCCTCGTCTATGACAACAAATTTCAAACTGCCCAGGAACCTTCCCCACTTATAATGCCAGGGCAGGACCGCGTGCAGCTCATAAGGATTACTTATTATTATCCTGGAGGTCTCTCTAATTCTTGGCCTCCTGCCGGGCGGGGTATCACCATCATATACATTTGGATTTACACTTATTTTGCTTAAGATTTCAAACTCTTTTATTACTTTCAATTGATCATTCGATAGTGCTTTTGTGGGATAAAGATAAAGTGCAGCAGCCCTTTTATCCTCCTCTAATCTCTCAAAGATTGGAATATTGAAGGCGAGGGTTTTTCCTGATGCAGTAGGGGTGGTTATGATAATGTTTTTTCCTGCCCGTAGAGTCTCTATGGCCTCACATTGGTGACTGTAAAGTCTGAGCCTCTTTTTGAGGAGGTAATTCTTAATGCTATGGGACAGGGGCTTTTTCAACCTTCCATAAATAGGTTCTTTAGAGGGCAAAATCTCAATATGTTCTACTCGCTCTCTGTATCGAGAACTGCTTTTAAGGAGAGTTACTATTTTTCCTACCATTATCCCCATTCCTCATGGAGCTTTGAAAAGATACTGGCCAGGGTAACTAAATCTTGCCTGTTATGCTGGATTATAGGAAAGATGGGTCCTATGTTCTTGGTCTTCAGGTAAGTCTCATAGAATTCTGGAACCAGAGCACTGGGAACATCATCTTTTCTTTCTATCCCAAGTAAATATTTCTCTAATGTGACTAATCTACAATCAGGCACTTTTTCTCTCCAGGCACGTCTGGAAAAGTGAAGCACATCGAAATGCGGCCTCTCAAGGTCTGCCCTCATTCTGTAGTAGGCTAATCTCTCCTTTATATAAGGTATGTCAAAGGCTCGTCCATTAAATGTTATAAAGATACTATTTTCATTAATATGAGATAAAAAACCCACCAGAGCTGCTGGCTCTTCTTTTATGCTGCGCAGGAAATACTGATTTACCAGAATATTAGCGCCAGAAATTTGTGCTATGCCAAGCAAAATAATAGGCCGGCTAAAAAGCCCCATGGTCTCTATATCAAGAATGGCAAAATCTTCCTTTCCTCGAAGGCCAGAAGACCAGAGAACCAGCGGATGAGATTTGGGAAACCATCGCCCGAGCCAATTAATAATCTGGCAGGTATCGCACCTGTTAACAATTTCCAGGAACCTTGTCGCTTCCAAGCCAAAACGAGGATGGGCCGTAAGATCCTTAACTGTTCTATATCCTTTATTTTTCAGGATACGCTCAGTTACTTCTCCTATCCCATAAATTAATTTTAGATCCGAGAGTATTTTCCCTCTTGCCCTTTCTGGATCAATTATTTTTAAGGTTATTTCGTCTTGATTTTCTATGTGATAACACATCCCCTTTTCAGTTTCAAAGTTCTCCCCCTTGATTACATCTTCCAAGGCCTTCCCTTCATATTTTTCCAGCAATTTCTCTTTTAATCTTTGTGCCTGGTGGTATTCTTGATACTCAACACCGGAAGGAAAGAAGGAGACAAATTCTCTCTCGGTTTCTCTCTCGGCCTCTTCCTCCTCAGTTTCCTCCTTAATAATCTCATATTCTTTAACTTTATCTATCTCTTCTCTCCATCTTTTGCCTATTCTCTCAAATATAGCTTTGCGCTTTTTATCATCTTTTATCATAGCGTTTCTCTCTTAATAATCCTCAAACAGCTAACCTGCTTCTAATGCTTGTCTTCCCTTTTCAGTTATCACATATCTCTGTTTACTACTCTGTGGTTTATCAGGAATGGTCATAGCAATTAGTTCTGCCTCCATAAACGGTTTTAAGTATCTGTTTGTGAAACCTTGTTCTATTGGTTTGTCCTACTGAACTCATCAACTCCCTTATCTCCCAAGGAAAAGTAAAGGTAAAGGAACTAATCAGCCATCGTTTACCTCTGAAAAAACTAAAAAAAGGGCTTCATCTTACCGAAAGCGGGAAAGGAATGAAAGTACTGATAACTCCCTAAAGATTAAGACTCTCCCTGAGCTTTGCCATTCCCTCTTTAATTCCCAGCTCTGGGTGGAAAATACTGGAACTGCCGCATACAAGCACACTAGCTCCTGCTTTGACCATCAAGGGAGCGTTAATAAAACTTACGTTTCCATCTACGGCAATATCTATATTCAAAGCTCTTTTCTCAATTATTTTTTTCAGTTTCTCAATCTTAGATATAGTAGAAGGAACAAGTCTCTGACTGGCAAAACCTGGATTGACCGTCATTACCAGTACACTGGAAATCTCTTCTAAGATATAGTCCAATCGGCAAAGAGGAGTAGCTGGATTCAAAGCTACTCTCACCTTAGCTCCCTTTTTCTTTATCAATTGAATAGTCCTATCTAGATGAGGGCAGGCCTCTACATGAATGGAAATAAAAGTGCTTCCTGCCTCTATAAAAGCAGAGATATATCGGTCGGGTTTCTCAATCATTAGATGTGTATCAAAAGGTAAATTGGTTATCTTTCTTAATGATGCTAATATACCCGGTCCCATGGTAAAATTGGAAACAAAGTGGCCATCCATGATGTCAAAATGAAGATAATCAACTCCTTCCTCTTCTAATATCCTGATATCTCTCGCCAGGTGAGAGAAATTTGCGCACATAATTGAGGCAGATAATTTTATCTTCATTTTCTATGGGTTAACTATTACCTTTAATCCTTGATGTTCCTCGGCTGTCTTAAAAGCCTGTCCAATCTCATCTAAACCGAAATGGTGAGTAATAAAATCTTTACCTTTAATGATACCTCTGGATAAAAGGTCCAGGGCAATTTTGTGTTGTCGGGGAACACTTCCGTGCGAGCCTAAAACAAAGCATTCTTTATAGTGAATGAAATTACTATCTATCTTTATTCTGGCACTTCCCGGGGGCAAGCCCCCAAAAAAGTTTACTCTACCCCGATGTCCCACTATTTCCAGAGCCTCTTGTTGAGCGCAAGGATTAGCGCAGGCAACCATTACCACATCTGCTCCCTCTCCCTGGGTTTCTTCCATAACTCGCTGTCGGAAATTCTCCTCTAAACTGGAAATAAAGACATGGGCGGAGAATTTCTTAGCTATCTCTAATCTTTCTTTGGACCTCTGAGAAAGAATAATCTTACCCACTCCCATGTTCTTTGCCAGCTCAACCAACATTAAACCAATGGGCCCGGCTCCAATAATAACTACAGTATCACCTATCCTTAGATTAGCCAGTTCATATCCATTAAGACAGCAGGCCAAAGGCTCAGCCAGAGAAGCCTCATCAAAACTTAAGCCATAAGGGATCTTATGCAGGGGTCCATATTTAACGGTAGTTTCATTAAGAGAAATGTATTCGGCAAAGCCGCCAGGAAATTGATATCCAATAGCATAATTTATGGAACAATTATTCCCCAAGCCATTCTTACAAAACTTGCAAACTCCGCAAGGAACATCTGCTCCTATAGCCACTCTATCTCCAACTTTAAAATTTTCTATTTTTTCTCCTACTTCTACAATCTCTCCGGCAATTTCATGCCCGATTATCTGAGGAGGTTTAACTCTGGGATTTCCCTGATGGTAGATTCTAATGTCAGAGCCACAAACCGCACAGGACCTTACTCTAACTAGGATCTCTTCCTTCTCAATAGTGGGAGTTCCAACTTGTTTTACCACCATCTTTTCCAGATTTTCCAGAACTGCTGCTTTCATTTAATACTCCTTAAGTAACGAATATCACCTTATTGAAGAACTCCTCTCCTTTATACATCATCTGAAAAGCTTCTTTAGCCTGTTTAAGTCCAAATCTATGAGTAATTAAGGGTTTAATTTTTAGCTTTCCTGTTTTCATAAAATAAAGAGTCGTTGCCCATTCATTCCCCCTCACCTCTTTCCTCTCCCCGAAGGGGAGAGGAGATGATGAAGATGGAAAATCATCTTCATCATCTAAGGAACCAAAGATATTACGGGATTCAACCTCACCCTCAGGGTTTTCCAACAGGGTAAAGCAAGAGTTCCAGGTGCCGTACATAGTTAGTTCCTTGCGCAGAATACTCGAGATAAGCTCATCAGAAAGGGTTACCTCTTCTCTCATGTTTCCTAAAAAAATGACTTTACCGCCTTTTCTGGCTATCTGGATAGACTGTTTAAAGGTGATGGGGACTCCTGCTGCTTCAATACTTATATCAACACCCCTTTGCTCAGTCTTCTCCAGGATACTTTTTACTGTATCCCTTTTGCTGGCATTGATAACCTCTGTAAAACCGTATTTTTGAGCTACTCTCAGTTTTTCCTCTCTTACATCGACTAAATACACTTCACTAGCTCCCCATATTCTTGCCCACTGAGCTAAAAGAACACCGATAGGCCCTGTTCCTAGAATAGCTACTTTATCTCTCGTCTCCATTTTTGCCCGACGCAAGGCATGCAAAGCTACTGAGGCGGGCTCAGTTAAAGCTGCCTCTTCAAAGCTTACCCCGAGAGGAATTTTAATTAAGTTTTCTCTCGGAACCTTCACGTATTCGGCAAAGCCACCGTTACACCTGGAACCTAAGTAATTATAATTATCGCATAAATTATACTCTCCTACCTGACAATGAGGACACCTATAACAGGGCAAAAGAGGGACTGCTACCACTCTGTCTCCATTTTTAAAACTTGCACCCTTGCTTTCCTTCTCCAGACTTGAGATCTTTCCTCTTATCTGTGCTACTTCACCAGAGAGCTCATGCCCGGGAATAAGAGGAAAAGAATAAGTTCCCTTTTCCATAACTCTAGGGATATCTGAGCCGCAAATTCCGCAAGCCTTTACCTTAATCAGAGCTTCTCCCTCTTTTATTTGAGGAAGAGGAACTTCCTCAAATCTTAAATCACCTATTCCATAAAGCAGTGCTGCTTTCAATTTCGTATCTCGTTGTTCGTATCTAGTATCTCGACCCCCTCACCTTAATCCTCTCCCCCGAGGGGAGAGGGAAGGGGTGAGGGGAAATTAACCACTCACCATTCTGCTTACAGCTTATAGCCTACAGCTTTCAATTCACTATTCACCCAATACTATTCACTAACGACTAATTTCCTCACCGCTTCTATAATATCTTTTTCATTGGGCATAAATGCCTTTTCCAGAACTGGTGCTGCGGGAGGAGGAACATTAGGAGCGGCTACTCTTAAGATGGGGCCATCTAGATAATCAAAGGCTTTTTCCTGTAGTTGTGCGGCTACCTCTGCTCCAAATCCCATGAACTGAACAGCTTGATGAACCACTACTGCTCTACCCGTTTTTTGAATCGACCCTACTAAGGTATCAATATCAAGAGGATAAAGGCTGCGAATATCTATTACTTCCAGCTCAATACCTTCTTTGGCTAGCTCTTGAGCAGCCTTCAGAGCTATGGAGACCATATAAGACCAGGAAATTATTGTTACGGTGGCTTTGGCTTTTGACTCATCAATTTCTCGCCTGATCTTTGCTTTTCCCAGAGGAACCAGGTATTCTTCTTTGGGGACGATGCTTTTTCCCACCGGATGGGTGTAAAGATTCTGATGTTCAATGACTATTACTGGATTGTCATCTCTAATAGCTGCCTTGAGCATTCCTTTAGCATCATAGGCATTTGAAGGCAGAACAATCTTTAATCCCGGAAAGTGTGCCAGTATTGCCTCCAGACTCTGAGAATGCTGGCCAGCATATCCTTTGCCTCCACCAATGGTTGTCCTTATGGTTAGGGGTATAGTGGGCTGGCCCCCAGACATATATTTCCACTTTGCTGCCTGATTGGCCAGTTGATCCATAGCCTGCAGGATAAAATCAATATACATAATCTCTACTACAGGTCTAAGGCCCTTTAGGGCGGCTCCAAGACCACTGCCGATAATGGCTGCTTCTGAAATGGCCGTGTTGAAAACCCGGTCTCTTCCCACTGCCTCCAGGAGTCCTTTTGTTGCCCCAAAGGCTCCTCCATAATCGGCAATATCCTCTCCCCAGAGAAGAACTCTTTTGTCCCGCCTCATCTCCTCAAATAAAGCTTCAATAACTGCTTGTCTGTAAGTGATTTCCAGGTTAGGGTCTCGCCCCAGAAAAGAAGGATCGGCTAAAATGGGAGTGGCTCTAAATTGAGAAGGTACCTCCTCTGAGGTGGTATCACTAAATAGACCAGAGTACATCCTCTCTGGCTGAGGGCTGAGAGCCCCTGCTGCCTTAGCGGCCATGGCTTCATTTCTTCCTCTTGCCTCTTTTTTAAGGTGCTCGAGCTCCTCCTCACTTATAATTTTCTCCTTGAGCATCTCCTGAGAAAAAGTTTTCAGAGGGTCTATTTTCTGCCAGGCCTTTAGCTCTTCAATAGTGCGGTAGGTTTCATCTTTGGACCTGTCCAGTCTATCACTTAAGGAGTGTCCCTTATATCGAGAACACCAAAATTCTAAAAGTACGGGTCCCTTACCACTTCTTGCAAGCTTTGTCGCTCTTTTAGTTGCATCCAGGGTAGCTAATACATCCATACCATTAACAATTTCAGCATACATTCCTTCTTTATTATATCCGAATCCTCTCTGGGCAAGGAATTTTATCCCTGTTACCTCTCCTTGCTGCTGACCTGTCATTCCATACTGGTTGTTAACGATAGCAAAGATAGTAGGAACTCCAAACCTCTGCCTCATCAAGCCATT
>JAUWRC010000065.1 GCA_030610745.1 Clostridia bacterium | reverse complement strand
ACTTTTGATACATCTGTGGGAAGAGGTAGACTCCGGCTTCCTCTTTGCCTGATCTCCTCAGCCGTCTTCTCTAAAGCAGATAGAGTCCTGCTGGCAACAGCTACATCAGCTCCGGCTTCGGCTAAAGCCAAAGCCATCTCCCGGCCTAGACCTCTGCCTCCTCCTGTAACCAGAGCAACTTTACCTGTTAAATCCATCTTTGATAAGCTCATAGTCTTTCTTCCTTTATAAGGGCGCTGTTGGTAGAACTTTTTTTGAGGATTATTCCTTGTGTAGAGGCAAAAAGAAAGTCTTTAGCGAAGAGAAAAAGTGCTGAAAAGTTAATTGCTCTTTTGAGAGACCTTTCGCAGAAAAAATGAACTATCCCTTCCAGGGAGAGGATGGTGAATAAACGGATGTTTTTCGCATCTTTGATAAAAAGTAGACAGAGACTAGAAACTAATATTTTTAAACCCGGATTGGACACTCACCGCAGCCCATTTTCTATCAATATCGGGATGAATGCCAGCCATCATCCAGACAAAATTAACCCCGCAGCCAGGAGCAGCTACATTGGGATGATACCCTTCAGGGATAATCACGGCATCGTTTTCTCTGACCACTTCAACGAATTCCATATTCTGTGGATTAGTGTAAACAAATTGAACTCCAAAGGCTGGTTGGGGCATATCATAAAATAAGTAAATCTCCTCACGCGTAGAAGCATGCTCGTGAGGTGGCCAACTAGTCCAATTTCCCGTTTTTCCCTGAGTAAAACCAATAAGAAGGCGCGATGCCTGAACTTGAGGCCCAATAAGAGTATAAATTTCTCGAGAATAGGGAACTTTACCCGCGCTCATATGCAACTCAGAATCATCCTTTATTTTTTCGTACTTCACAAGGGTTACTCTACTTTCCCTACGGCTGGGTGCAGAACACTCTACCAAATCCACCTTACTTTCTGTCCCGATTAAGCAGGAAGTATTTCCAGGAACATAAATGGCATCGTGTTTTCCTGTGGTATACTTTCTTTGGTTAACCGTAAAATGAGCATTTCCTTTTATGCAGATGAAAGCTATTTCATTTTCTCCTGAATTTATCTCGATCTCTCCTGACGATTCCTCTAGGATTACTCTACCGTAGGAAAGAAATTTTAGCTCACTATTGCCTGGATTAACATAACTGTGTCGCCCTTTTTGGCTTCCAGTATTTTTTACTAACCACTCACTATCTCGAATAGACATTTTTTGACCTCCTTTGATTGCTTAATGACCCTCACAATTGCTTACCAACCTGCTTTATGTCCGGACGGGCTAGAGCTGCGGCAACATTTGTCTTTGCTCCTCCAGCCCACTTTCTAAATCTTAGCTATTCTCTAGAGCGAAAGCCATCCCCCATCAACAAAAATGGTTTGACCAGTAATATAATCAGAGGCTTCTGAAGCAAGAAAAACAGCTGCTCCTCCCAGATCCTCGGGATTCCCCCATCTTCCCAGAGGAATTCTGTCGCTAAGCTCCTTATAGCGATTTTTATCTTTACGTAGCGGTTCAGTCTGGTCAGTGATGAAATAACCGGGACCTATGGCATTAACCTTGATATTATATTTAGCCCAGTCATTGGCCAGAGCTTTGGTTAGCTGAGCAACTCCTCCTTTACTGGCTGCGTAGGCCGGAATAGTTTTCCCACCACCTACAGCAATTAGAGAAGAAGTGTTTATGATCTTGCCTCCCCCTTGTTTAATCATAATTCTACCCACCATCTGAGAACAGAAAAAAACTGCTTTTAGGTTGACATTTATGACATCGTCCCAATCCTCCTCCGAGTAGTTTTCGCTGGGACAGCGGCGAACAATCCCAGCATTGTTAAATAAGAAACCAATCTTCCCAAATTCCTCCATCGCTCTATCTACCATAGTCTGAATGTCCTCTTTCTTAGAAACATCGGCAACTACTGGTATTACCCGGTATCCAAATTCTCTTATCTCCTTAGCTGTCTTCTCCAGAACAGACTTGGTTCTGCTGACAATAACCAGGTCTGCCCCAGCCTGAGCCAAGGACGTAGCTATACCTCTTCCCAATCCACGACTCGCCCCCGTAACAATTCCAGTTTTTCCTTTCAGGCTAAATTTATCCAGAATCATAGATTTCCTCCTGCCAATTTTTCATATGGTTATTCGTTAAGGTTTCAATAATATCTTCATTGCTTTACCTCTCTGTCTAACCAAATCCAGCCCCTTGGAAGCTTTTTCCAGTCCGAATCTGTGGGAAATTAAAGACCTCAGGTTATCTTGTTCTGGTATAAGAAGCTCTATAGCTCGGCTGTAATCAATCTTCATATAGACACGACTGCCTCTCAAAACTAACTCTTTGAAAGTAGCCTGGGTGAAATTTGTCGGATCGGGTTTTTCATGAACACCAACCAGGATAATTTCTCCTCTTATCTTTACCATATCTACCATCTGTAGGGTACCCGAAGCTGTTCCTGAAACCTCATAGACTACATCTGCTCCCATTCCATTAGTTAGCTCAAAAACCCTGGAAACAGGATCAATCCTACTGGCATCTATAATGGTAAATCCAAAGTGTCTGGCTAGCTCTAACCTGTACTCATTTACCTCAGAAACAATGATTTTGGAAGCCCCGCCTTTTCTTGCCAGTAAAGCCACCAACATACCAATAGGGCCTGCACCAATCACGGCTACCCTATCTCCAATTTTGAGATTAGAAACGGTAATAACATGCTGGGCTACTGCCAGGGGTTCAGTCAGGGCGGCTAAATCCAGAGAAACTCCTTCTGGCAATTTATGGATTGTCTCCAGAGGAGCCTTAACATACTCAGCAAAAGCTCCATCCACATCTATCCCCAGAAGCCTAAGATACTGACAGACGTGGTCCCAACCCATCTGGCAGGCATAACATTTACCACAGGACAAAAGCGGCCTGACGGTTACCTTATCCCCTACTTTAATTTCTGTCTTTTCTTCTCCAATCTCAACTACCTCTCCGGACAACTCATGTCCAATAATAAGAGGAGGTCTGGCGCGAGGGTGATTCCCTGATATTATAGTTAAATCAGTACCACAAATACCAGCGCACTCAACCTTAATCAGAGCTTCTGCCTGACCAATCTGAGGTATGGGAACTTCCCTAACAACTACTTTCCCTTTATTTACATAAACTGCCGCTTTCATTTTCCTTGACACCAATATATCTCCTTTAATTTCCCGAGCATTCTGAGGTGACTAAATTACATGTTCTCCGCTTACATCAAAGTCTCCACCAGTAATATAACTAGGATCATCTGATGCAAGAAATACCGCCATTTTAGCTATCTCTACGGGCCTACCTACTTAATCCTAACTTCCCCCAACAGGGGAAAGTTAGATTATTAAGTGTTCTCCATATATTAATTAGGATACTTTCCGTATTTCTTTGCTGCTTCAAATATAGCTACGATATTCTCTGGGGAGGTATTTGCCTGAATATTGTGGACTGGAGCAAGGACATACCCTCCTCCGGAAGCAAGATCATATATTCTTCTTTTTACCTCTTCTTCCACCTCCCCCGGCGTCCCGAAGGGCAAAATCCTCTGGGTATCAATAGCACCCCAAAATGAAAGTCTGTCTCCAAATTCTTGCTTGAGTCTTTTAGTATCCATCCCCTTAGCCGAGACTTGCACTGGATTTAATATATCTACTCCACACTCGATAATATCCGGAATAAACTCATATATAGCCCCACAAGAGTGAAGGTATAATTTAGCATTAGTTCTTTCCTTAATGCATGAGAATACTTTCTTTTGTCGTGGCTTTACCATCTTTCTATATAACTCAGGATTTATAAGAGGACCGCTTTGTCCTCCTAAGTCATCCCCCATTTTTATTATTTGAACATACCTACCAACACGGGGAAGAATTTCCTCCCAATAACTGAGATAAAATTCAACCATTTTGTCCATAATTACCTTGGCAAATTCAGGATTTTTCACCAAATCCATATAAAAATTCTCAAAACCTCGCAGTGCAAAGGATTTTTCGAATATTCCTGAAGTGGGTGCATTCAAAAACAGGGCATAATCAGTATTTTCGTATAAGTTTCTTACTTCCTCCTCTAATCCCTCTGTTCTACCAGGGTCGTGAGGATCTGGCCACTGGTAATCTTTTAAGCTCTTCATATCTGAATTAGCAAGAGGATTTTCTATCATATCGAAATAATATCCGTATTTCTTAGGCATCCTATACCTTATGCCCCATTCATCTGTATAGTAATAATTATCTTTGTCTTCTTCAATAACTAATTTCCAGCTTTTTGGCGGTTTTGCACCTATCCCATACACATCTACCCCAAACTTCTTTAAGATTCGCTTGTCTGGTCTGACAAGTTGCTGCATTACATCTATAACTTCAACTTCATTTCCTTTTAAGCCAAGATAGTCTTTTAGCTCACTATGAGCTTTTTGGGCTATACCTGCATTTGTCAATGAGCCAGCTAAATCAACAGGGACCCTATCAGGCTCTTCGTGATTTAAAGCTTTTAAAACCCGTTCTCGTGAAATCATAATATCATAACTTTTTATTCACCTAAAAGACTAAGCAGCACGAGAAATTCTCTCCAAGTGTTCTTCGGCTTATGAAAAACCCTAATATTTCATTCCGGTAAGGGATACTCCCTCAATAATTCTTCTTCTGAAAATGAGAAAAAATATGAGGATAGGAAGGACAGTGATCACACAGGCAGCCATTATTCCACCGTAGTCGGTGACATAGTGTCTCTGAAAATACATCAATCCCAGTTCCATAGTGAATAGTTTCTCCGAGTTAGCCATCACTAAGTACCAGATAAAGACCTGACTCCAGGTAAAGACCCAGTTCACGATGGCAATGGCCGCCGTAGCAGCAAAAGACAGGGGAAATATTATCCTCCAAAATACTCCAAATTCAGAGCATCCATCCATTCTGCAGGCATCAATGAGTTCATCGGGAATGGTTAAAATATTTTGGCGCAGAAAGAAAATCCCCGAGCTCATAATAATTAGGGGGAAAATCATACCCTGATAGGTATTAATCCAACCGAAAGACTTCATAATGAGGTACAAAGGAATCATATAGGTCTGTAAGGGAACAAGAATAGTAGCCATAATCAGTAAGAACAGGAACGTTTGACCTCTGAATTTGTATTTGGCAAAAATATAACCAGCCATGGGACAACCAATAATAACGAAAAGAGTAGAGATAAGGGATATAAAAAAACTGTTAAAGAAAAAACGAAGAAAGGGGGCCACTTCTGGCAATTTTATGTAATTACTTAAGGTCCAGAGACGCGGCAAGAGAGTGGGAGTAACCGAAATAATATCTGCTTTTTCCTTAAAGGAGGTAAATACTAGCCATATAAAGGGCATAACCATAATTACGCTGGAAACCAACAAGCATAGGTGTAGGATAATTCTACTTCCCTTTATTTTTCTGCATGTGGCTAATTTTTTCATTTCTCTCCCCATCTAAATATCTTAAACTGCACCAGAATAATAACCAGAGAGATTAGAAAGACAACAAAAGATATGGCGCATCCCTTGCCCATACTATGATAAACAAAGGCTTCCTGGAAGACCCTGTATATTAAAACTTGAATCTCTGCCCCTGTGGAGATATCTGTACCCTGAGTCATGATATAAACTTCCGTAAAAGCTGACCAGGACCAAACAGTAGCCATAACCATTCCATAAAGGATGACCGGTTTTATCAGAGGAAGTTCTATGTGTCTGATAGTCTGCCAGATAGTAGCTCCGTCTACCTTTGAGGCCTCACGCATCTCGGCCGGTACGTTCTTCAAGGCAACCAGAAAGATAATCATGAAGTAACCCAAATTTTTCCATACATGAATTCCAATGGTGGCAAGCAACGCAATCCTGGGATTGCTCATCCAGGGAACCCGATCCAATCCCACTGATTCCAATAGGTAGTTGGCCAGGCCAAAACTTCCCGGACTATAAAACCACTTCCAGACGATAGCTGCCGGGACCATAGGAAGTATATAGGGAATAAAATAGAGGGTTTCGTAAAGGGCTTCAAACTTAATTTTCCTACTGAGCATTAAGGCAAAGAGAAGTCCCAGCCCTATTTCTAAAGGTACGGCCACCACTACATATTCGATGGAGTTAAAAAAAGCGGAAATAAATTGTTTATCCTCCAGAAGGCGGATAAAGTTCTTCATCCCCACGAATTTAGTGACTGGCCGAATAAGATGCATATTGGTAAACGCGGTCCCCAGGGTCGCTCCAATGGGAATGATGCGGATGATCATGAACAAACTTATCAGAGGAACAAAAATCGTTAAAATAAATAGTATCTGGCTTCTTTTTATAGATCCCCGTCTGCCTAACCATCTTCTCAGATAACTATGCTTTTTTCTAGCCATCAAATTAATCTTTCATCTTCTTTTTACTCGAATCAAACTGGGAAAACCTGTGCCCAGTCATAACCAACCGGACACAGGTTGTTTCCATCACTCCTAAAACCCTTATTTGGCTAAAAGATCATAATCGTCCAGAATTCTGTTAGTTTCCTTGGCCATATCGGAGATAGCAGCGGCCAATTGCTTGGGATCCCGAAGCTCTGGTTTCTTGAAGTCAATCATCAACTGTTCAGCCAGTCGACTGTGAATCTCGAATACCGGGGAGATAAGCTCGTAGTCAATAACTTCATGTCCGGGAGTCCCTAGAGCATCAACAAAACCTTTGATAGCCGGAGCTTCTTTATAAAGCGACGAATAATCAACATTAGCTCTATAGGGCTGCCAGCCAGATTCACCGAACATCCTAACCATATTTTCGTCATTGACCAACCATTTGGCAAAAGCCCAGGCTTCTTTCTTATGATCAGAACTCTTGGGAACACATATTCCCAGCATATTTCCAATAGTTCCCCAACCTCGAGGGCCTTTAGGCATAAGGAAGGTGCCGTAGTTAATTTCAGGAGCGTTATCCCTTAAGTAACCTATCACCCAGGATTCTCTTTGAAACATCGAGGTTACTCCCAGGCCAAATCCCTCCGCATCCGATTTAACCTCGAAGCTCTCCACCTTGTATGTATAGACCGCATCCAGATAATATTTGAGAGCCTTCTGTCCCCACTCGTCATCGTAGGCTGCCTGCCACTTATCTCCCACTGCCTTAATGGGCATGGTCCCATAAGGTATCATCACCTGACACCAGTATTTCTGAGATGTTCCAAAACCCCCGCCCGAGAGTCTTAGATCCAATCCTACGCGAGTTGGATTGCCCGCAGCATCGTATTGGACTAGTTTCTCAGCGTACATCATCTGTTCTTCAATCGTTTCCGGAGGAGTGGTAAAACCAGCCTCTTTGAAGTGGTCCTTATTGTAAAACATAACCTTCAGTGAGATATAATTTGGCATGGTATAGAGTTTATTGGTTCCGGGAACTGTACTGTACTTGATGGCGGCCGGGGGAAAATTCTCTTTTAACCAAGCAACGAGATCAGCGGGAACCTCTTCGAAAAGACCGGCTTCGTAGTAGGGATAGGTACTCATAGTCCCTAAGTCCAGAACATCACAAGCCTGTCCCGCTGGAAGAGCAGCAGCTACTTTTTCCTCTAAAGCCCTCTGAGGAAAAAGAGTGGCTTCAATATCTATTCCCGGATTTAATTTCTCGTAGCGTTCACCGGCAAGTTTTTGGAATTCATGCATCTCAGGATAAGCCGTCCAAATAGAGATAGTTGTCTTAGCCAATCCCGTTACAGAGATTAACCCCGTTAAGCAAACAACCAACATTCCCGTCATTACTATCAAAAAAACTTTCTTATACATTTCCCTCTCCTTTTTTGAGTTAGTTCAGTTCTCTGCCAAAGCTCCTCCAGAGAGAAACCAATCTCTTGACACTTTCTCTCTTGGGAAAGCCTTCTTTTATTCCCCAGCTAACAGCCACTTAATCTCTCACCTCCCTCCTGACCTTATTTTTAGCTTCTCATCTAAGAAAAGAATCTAAATTCATTATAAGCCCCACATTTTCCCTGTTCAGCATACCCCACCTATCTGCTAAACTTATCTGTGTCCCAATGAAATAGATATCTTCTTACTTGTCTGAACAAGAGTTTCCTGCAATTGTCTGCGTCTGCCAGTGTTTAGCCTGAAGGCTGGGATCCAATAGGATAGTTACCTAATCTCTCACTGAGCTCAGCTATACTCAAAGGAGACCTCTCTTGGGACAAAATCTCAAGAATTGCTAAAGATTTATCCAACGCTTTCAGGGGGTAAATGGGTGCTTTTTTGAAGGACAAGTTGTTCC
>JAUWRC010000146.1 GCA_030610745.1 Clostridia bacterium | reverse complement strand
TAATACAATTAAGGCACCTTTTGTAAGTTTATCTCCTCTTTTGGGAGGGTTCCTTGCCGATAAGCTCTCTTTTCCTTTTGTCTTTATTCTTACCATATTTATTCTCCTGGGGGGAATCCTATACTCGGTTTTTCTTGTCCGGGAGCCAAGACATCTTCCTCCTTATGAGTTTGATAGATATCCCGCCAGAAAACCAACTTAATAATAATATATTTGGTAGTATTGGAATTTAAATAATTTTTTAGTAAGCAAGAGAAAGATTTCCTCTCCTCTTTTCTAGCTATAAGAAGCAAGAGGATAAAACTCCTTCTAATTTTTCTAACAGGATTTATTCCTGTGAAAATCTGGTAGTTCTCTCTAATTAACCCAGTGCATTTTGACTTTATATCTATTTGTATTAAAATATATATGTGGAAGAATACAAAAACAATCACAGAGTGAATAGTAAGTAAGTAAATGATTTTAGATTGCTCGCAAAAGGAAAAAGGCGAGGAATAAGAGAAACTATGAACCATAAGCTACCAGCTATGTGAGCTGGGAAAGAAAAGATAGAAAGGAAATTTTATAATATTGTGACACTCCCAGAGGAAACGGAGAGAGACGAAACACACAAATACAAAGAGGATAAAATGATTTACAAAAATGCAGAGTTATATAATGTTGAGGACTTGATTGAACCAGAAGACAGAGTAGGCAAAATACTAGTAAGAATACCAAATAACTTGAGAATAACACTCAATGAATATGCGAGAGCCGCTGCTCTTTGTACGGCAGGATGCGAAATTCGGTTTAAACTTGTTGGCAATAATGCAAAAGTCGTTTTAAAATCTGAGAAAAGTCCAGGAGTAATAGCCGAAGTATTTCAAGGGAATTTTCATATTTGCTCGCACTTTGTAAGTTCAGACCCAACAAAAATCTCCCTTTCGCTACCGCAAAACATAGAGGTTCTTGATAGGTTATCAAAAAAAGAGAACCTGCCCTTTGATGCTAGAGTTACAAGAGTAATCCTTCCATATACTTCGATAAGATTGATGGTTGTAGATGGTAATATTGATTTGCCAGAAAAGAGCTTAGTTCCAGAGAAAAGGTATCTTGCCTACGGTTCCTCAATCACTCATGGAGCATTGGCGATAAGACCCACAGGGACTTATGCAATGAGAACAGCTCAACTTCTTGGAGTTGACTTAATCAATTTGGGATTTGGCGGTGGTGCTCACTGCGAAAAACAGATGGCTGATTATATTGCAGGAAGAAAGGACTGGAACATTGCAACTCTCGAGCTCGGAATAAATATGATTGGTGCTTTTGAAGTAAAAGAGTTTAGAAAGAGAGTTGAGTATTTCATATCAAAAATCGCAGAATCGCACCCCGATAAATGGATCTTTTGTGTTGACCTTTTCACTTTTTATGCTGATTTTGATTCTTGTTCAAAAAAGCAAAATGAATTCCGAGAAATAGTTAAGAATACTGTCAAAAATCTCAATATGCCTAAACTTATACATATAGATGGGAGAGAAATTCTTAAAAGCATTGCTGGCTTGACTACTGACCTTTGCCATCCTTCGCCAGAAGGAATGGAAGAAATTGCAGTAGGTTTGTCCAATCGCATAAAGAAAAAATTGATGCACAGCGTCCTATAACGAATTATTGATAACGGCACAAAGAGTGTAGGGGTTAGTATTTCAAAAGATATGCAAGGCTTTAAGACTATAGACAAAGAGAGGAATTCTATCCTCGATTTTTCTTGTACAGGAGCCAGGGCATCTTCCTCCCCATGAGTTTGGTAGATATTTTGTCAGGAGACCAACTTAATTCCCTTGTTGACTTTTAATCTATTTGTATTAAAATGTATGCACAAAGGAATAAAAAGAGGAAAAAAATGAAACATGTGATGGTAAGAATGAAAGAAGATCTCTTTGAGGATTTTGATAAATTGTGCAAAGAGAAAGGATACACCAAAGGAGGTTTAATCAAGTCTTTAGTCAAGAAGTTATTAAAAGAGGAGAAGTTTGAGGAATTTCCTGAAGAAGAGCTCTCCGCAGAAGAAATGAAAGAAGTAATAGCTGGGTTGGCAGAGGTAGTCGAGAAGAAAACAGTAAAACTTAAGGAGATCAAGGGTGAGTTATGAGGTGGAACTTTCCCACAGAGCTTTTCGATATCTTAAACGACTGGATAAAAGTACTAGAAAGCGAATTCTTCGTGGTCTTAGAGATATGGAAGAAGCACCCTTTGGAGGAGACATAGCTAAAATAAGAGGCATAAAGGATCTTTATCGCAGGAGAGTGGGAATATATAGAATCATTTTCGCTGTGAATTCTGCACAGAGACAGATAACTATTGTGACCATCCTACCTCGCAGTGGAGTCTATAAAAAGTTGTGATTTTAATTAATAAAGTTCAGCCTCGTGATGATGAAAAAGACGAGAGTTCATGTTTTAATTAAAGGAAGGGTGCAGGGAGTATTTTTTCGAGGTGAAACTTGTGAAGAGGCTCGCAAGCTAGGCCTCAGCGGATGGGTTAGAAATAGGTGGGACGGCAGCGTAGAGGCTGTTTTTGAAGGGGATAAAGTGGCTGTGCAAGAGATGATTGGTTGGTGCTACAAAGGCCCGTCTCTGGCTATAGTGAGAGATGTCGAGGTTAAATGGGAAGAATACAAAGGACAATTTACCAGCTTTTCTATCATCTATTAATTCGTCGCTCGTTGCTCGTATATCGTAACCCCTCACCTGAAAAAGCACATTGTGCTTTTTCCCTCTCCCCTGTGGGGAGAGGGAACACGGGGGACGAAAAAGTAGCCTGTCCCCTTTTTTCCGAGATTGCTTCGGCTTCGAAT
>JAUWRC010000012.1 GCA_030610745.1 Clostridia bacterium | reverse complement strand
CTATTCCTTGAAGGCTAAGCTCTTTAGCAAAATGGCAGGATACATAGTGACCAGGGCTAATTTCCTCTAATTTGGGGCACTCTTCCCGGCAAGAATCCTTGGCGTACCTACAGCGAGGATGAAAGTAGCAACCAGCGGGAGGATTGGCTGGGTTAGCCACTTCCCCGGATAAGATAATTCGCTTCATTTTGAAGTGAGGATCAGGCTTAGGTACAGCAGATAAAAGGGCTTCCGTATAAGGGTGGGTGGGATTAAGGAAAAGCTCTTCTGTTTCGGCTAGCTCTACAATCTTTCCCACATACATCACGGCCACCCTATCAGAGATATGCTCAATGACACTTAAATCATGGGCAATAAAAAGATAAGTTAGATTAAACTCTTTTTGTAGGTCCTGTAAAAGATTGAGGATCTGAGCCTGGACAGAAACATCTAATGCTGAGACCGGCTCATCAGCTACAACAAGCTTTGGATTGGGAGCAAGAGCCCGGGCAATGCCAATTCTTTGCCTTTGTCCTCCACTGAAGGCGTGAGGATAGCGCTTTAGATGCTTCATGTTTAACCCTACTACTTTAACTAAATCTTTAACTTTTTCCTCTAGCTTCCTACCCCTGGCAATTTTATTAACCAGAAGCGGCTCTCCTATTATATCCAGGACAGTCATTCTGGGATCCAGGGAAGAGTAAGGGTCCTGGAAGACCATCTGCATATCCTTTCTCATTCTCCTGAGCTCTTTTTTTTCTAAGCGGGCAATATCTACTGTTTTGTTATCTTCAGTTTTAAAAAGAATTTCTCCCCCTGTAGGTTCAATGGCCCTTAAGATGCATCTACCGGTGGTGGTCTTACCACAGCCAGATTCTCCTACCAGGCCTAAAACCTCTCCTTCTCGAATATATAAATCTATCTCATCTACAGCCTTAACATAGCCGACTACTTTTCTCCAGAATCCTTTTTCTACAGGAAAATACTTTTTTAAAGACTTAACTTCAAGAAGAATATTATTGTTGTTTTCCATTATAGAATCCTTATTGTGCCATAAATCGCACCGCTACGTATAGAGAAAACATCTTACCCAGTGTTTTTCTTTTGCTTCAAGCAAAGGAGGAGTATCTTTATTGCAGATACCTTCTTTTGCCTGACCACAGCGAGCATAGAAGCTGCATCCTGGTGGAAGGTCAAGAGGAAGAGGCACTGTCCCTTTAATGGAATCAAGACGGACTTTCGCCTTCTTTCCCACTTTAGGAATAGATTTTAATAATGCTTTAGTATAAGGATGAAGGGGACTATCGAAAATATCATCAACACTGGCATATTCTACTATTCTACCCAGGTACATTACTGCTACCTCCTCTGACATCTCGGCAATGACTCCTAAGTTGTGAGTAATATAGATAATGGACATACCGAATTTAGCCTGCAAGTCCTTCATTAATTCTAAGATTTGAGCCTGAACAGTGACATCTAAGGCTGTGGTCGGCTCATCAGCAATAAGAATAGAGGGATTACAGGATAAGGCCATAGCAATCATTCCTCTTTGCCTCATCCCTCCGGAGAGTTGATGGGGATATTCATCTATTCGGCGATGAGGATTGGACATACCCACCTTATCTAGCATGTCTATAGCCAGAACTCTCGCTTCTTGTTTATTCACATTCTGGTGAAGAAGAATCGCTTCCATGATTTGATTACCGATGGTATGAAGAGGAGAAAAAGAGGTCATCGGCTCTTGAAAGATCATAGCTATCTCTTTTCCCCGGATAGACCTGATCTTTTTTCCCTGTGGGTCTAGTTTAGCTAAATCCAAAGGTTCTTTTTTAGCACTGCCGTTTTTCTGGTGAAGAAGGATTTTTCCTTCTACCTTTCCCGGAGGAGGGACTATTCTAAGAATTGACTGAGCAGTAACACTTTTACCACAGCCAGATTCTCCCACAAGACCTAAAACTTTCTCTTTTTCTATTTTAAAGCTAACTCCATCTACTGCCTTTAAGATGCCTTCATCTAAATAAAAATAGGTTTTAAGGTTATTTATTTTTAATAAGAAATTATTGTTTTCCATGGCACACTTCCCTCTCTTCCAGAGATAGGCCGAATCCTACATACTCTCTCGCTCTTCTTAAGGTATCATTAGCCAACTTTTCCTTTAGAAGTTTTTCCATTTTAGTCCTTCATCAAGCATAATAAGGTAATTTTTTACAGGGACGTAATTAGCAACAGAATTTCCTGAACCTAAAGCGTATCTGTCAGGCATACATTCATCTAATATATTTCTCACATATTCTCTTAGACTCCTCTCATCTAAGCGGCATAATTTGTCCATATCTACTCCGCCAAAAGTAGCAATTCTATCTCCATATCTTTTTTTAAACTCTCCCACTGGAATAATCGCATCCTGAAAGGAATGAAAAGCATCTATTTTTACATCCTCAATAAAATCTTCCATAAGTGTTAAAACATTTCCACAACAGTGCAGCCAGTACATTTTTCCATATTGATGAGCAAGAGCGGCAATTTTTTTATGCCAGGGTAAGACTAATTTGCGCAAAATCTGTGGGGAAAATGTAGTAGAAGTTGTAAATCCCATATCATCGCCCTGAAAGAAACCTCCCACTCCATCTATCTCTGCTACATTCTTATAAAAATCATAAATTATTCCACCTACTTTATTAAAGACCGCTTCTACTAAATCCGGCTCATCATATAAAAGATAACTCATCCCCTCAAATCCTAAAAGGACTTCGCTGCATATTTCTAAAACCCCCATGTGGGGACAGGTCATTATTTTCATCCCTTCAGGTAAGTTTTTAGCCGCAAATTCATAGGAAGAATAATCTATTTTATCCAGGTTGGGCCAGGGGTATTCTTGGAAATCTTGCCATGAAGTTATTACTCCCTTTCCTTCTTCTACCCATGTTCTTTCTCCTCGGCTAAGTGAAGCCGTATCTTTCCCTTGCCGAAATGTGCTTGGAAAATATAACCCACTGACTACTGGACCACCTAATGCTACGTAATCGTAACCCATTCTATGCCACCAGTTTATTGTCTGTCTCAGAAAATCTTTTTTTATTTCTGGGGACCAAGATTTAGCTTCTTCTGCCAGATTTGAGAAAGATACAGCTTTTTCTCCCCAGAAATTTTCTATGATAGAGGTCATAATTTCAGGGTCAGCAAATAACTCCACAAAATGGACTTTCTCTGCTTCTTTCTCTCCTTTTATAACCTTTTCAAATTCCTCAAAGTCTGGTTTCGGATTTTTCAGTGGTACTTTAAATTGAGTAGACATCTAAACCTTCTTTCTCAGGTGATCTCGCCTAATGTTAAGAAACCTTAAGATTCTCCCCATTAAGCCCGCTTCTTAAACAATTTTTCTCCACAAGACTCTCTTGTTATTAACTTGGGCTTTAAAACTATCTCTTCCTCCGAAGTTCTTTCCCTATCACCTTTATTTATTATTTGTAAAAGAGTCTGGCAGGCTATGGTACCGACAGAATAACTGGGCTGCCTGACTGCAGTTAAAGGAGGCTTCATTAAAGGAGCCCACACCGGATCATCAAATCCCACTATGGCTATCTCTTCGGGAATCCTAACATTATTCTCATTTAGAGCCAGGAGTGCACCTGTGGTCATTACCTCGTTTGTTACAAAAAGAGCATCGGGAGGATGGGTCATTTCTATAAACTGTCGGGTGACTTGCCTGGTTTTTTCCATCTTAAACTCTCCGTACTTGACAAGTTCAGGGTCTACCAGGATATCATTGTCCTTGAGGGCTCTCTTGTATCCCTCAAATCTCTCATCACTGGTGGTAACCCCGGCAATACCATTAATTACTCCAATGCGTCGACGCCCCAGCTTGATGAGATGATTCACTGCCTCATATGCTCCTGAGACGTTATCTATTATTACCTTGGTCGCTTTTATTTCTTTTGGCCCCCTATCCAACAACACCACAGGTAGCCCGCCTCTGATTAGCTTTTTTAGATAGCTGTTGGTTTTAGCAGACATAGAGATAATCAAACCATCCACTTTCTTTTCATAGATTACCTTTAAATATTCGGTCTCTTTTTGCAGATTTTCATCGCTATTACACAATATCACATTATAGCCATCTCTCCGTGCTACATCCTCGATGCCTCGCACTGCCGAGGTAAAAAAAATAGTAGTTATATCAGAAATTATTATGCCGATGGTATGTGTTTTTTGAGTCATCAAGCTTCTGGCAATAGCATCAGGTTGATATCCTATCTTTTCGGCGACCTTGAGAACCTTCTCTCGAGCTTCTTTGCTGACGTACCCATAACTCCCTAAAGCTCTACTGGCTACAGCTGTAGAAACTCCAGCTTTCTTAGCTACATCTTTTAAAGTCTTTCGCATTTAATCTCCCCCCTGAATTTAATTCCCCCAGAAAAATAGAAATTGTCAAATTCTGTCACCAAAAATTGGCTCCAATTATTTGAGATATAAAAACAAGCAAAAAATTTCAATCTTTTATGTTAAAAGGATATTTTCTTACTACATTAACTCTTTTTTCTGTAGGTATCTATAGCTCGATACATCATTTTAAGATTCTCCAAAGGAATATCAGGAAGAAGAGCATTGGTTGCTCCAATAATAAATCCCCCTTTTTTATAATCAAATAGTTTGAATTTGTCATAGATACTTTCTTTTACTTTCTGCGCGGATACTTTGGGTAAAAATCGGACATCCAGTCCGGTAAGAAAACAAACTTCCCCCCTGAAATCCTGTACTATTTTCTTTATATCCATAGTGTCAGGTTGCAGTGGATGCAAAACATCCACTCCAATTTCTATTAAATCAGGAATTATTTCCCTGATATTCCCGTCACTGTGAAAAAAGACATCCATTCCATGGTGATGAACTTTCTCAAAAGTACGTTTGTACCAGGGTTTAAATACCTCTCGCCACATTTTTGGATTTATCAGCAGACTTCTTTCAGACCCCCAATCATCGCCAAACATTATCCCATCCACCCCAATCTCTACACACTTTTTTATAACAGCAGCAGCATAGGTAAAAAATACTTCCAGCAAAACCTCTATCTTGTCTCTGTTAAGGTATAAATCTGTATACACATTTTCCATCCCTCTGAAAAGATCCAGCTTTTCTTTAAAAAGAGCAAGCTGGATGTACAATAAATACTGATTATGGTATTTTTGCCGTAGTTTTCCCAATCCTTCAAACATACCAATCTTAACAGGGTCGGGAACCTTTCTCAAAAAACTTTCCAGTTTTTTCCAATCTTCTAAGGGGTGCTTTTTTGGCTGGATAAATTCAACTGTAGCATAGTTCTCCATAGGTATATGCTCAACATCTAAACCCCAATCTAACCACACATCGGCATAAACATGCCACATAATATCATCAGGATAACGAGCAATCAGGGACTTCAATTCTTCACCATATTTTTCTAATGTTCCTCCATGATACCATACATTTAACAGTTGTGGGATATTCTCCGGATAATCAAAATTAATCGCCTTTTTTACCTGCTTTTTAGTTAGCACGGTCTTCTCCCTTATCTGGCTTGATTTTATTCCACAGGAAAATCCAGCAAAGAGAATTTGCTGTTTTATCTTATTTATTAATATGTCAACGCCGTATCACACATAGTCAGGTAATTCTCAACCGGAATATAGCTAGAAATTGAGTTGCCTGCGCCAATAGCAAATTTACCTCCAGGAGCACATTTATTTATAATCTGCCTTATATACTTTCTAAGATTTTCAGGTTCATATCTTGCAAGTTTATCCATATCCACGCCGCCAAGCAAACAAATCCGATCACCATAGAGTTTTTTTGCATCAAAAATTGATGCAACTCCATCTTGGAATGAGTGCTTACCATCAATTTTAACATCATTGATCAAATCTTCCATAATAGCATCTACTTTTCCACAACAATGGAGATAATATGGTTTACCTTTTTCATGAGACAACTGAGCGTATTTTTTATGCCAAGGCAGAAAATACTTTCTTATATCTTCCGGGGGAATTAAAACTTGCTCACTATAACCATAATCATCACCCTGCAAAATTAAAGTTAATTTATCTAATTCTAAAAGATGTTTGTCATATTCATATATAAGCCCACCTATTTTATCAGTTACAGCTTTGAATAGAGCTGGGTCATCATATAAAGTATAGCATAAGCCTTCATAACTCATTAGTCTTGATAGATGCTCATAGACTCCGCCTGCATGACAACTTATAAAACCCATTCCATCTGGTAGATGGTCACATATATATCTATGAATATAGAAATCATTTTCTGTTATTTTTGGCCAAGGGTATTTTTCAAAATCATCCCAACTTCTAATAACGCCTTTAGTTTCGTCTTGCCATGCTCTGGTTACACCTTTAACACCTTTTGCTGTGTCTGCAACTTTCAAAGATATTGCTGGTAAAGTAAGACTGGCTTCTACCCTTACAAAATCATATCCCATGTGATACCAGAATGCTATCTGATTATCTAACCAAGCATTCACTGTCTTAATATTTTCTTTAGAAAAATCCATTTGACCACCCATATAATCAATTTTATCAGAAGTTTCTACCCACTTTCTTCCAAGCATATTTTCAAGTATTGGTTTCATTAGTGCATCATCTATTAGATACTCTACCAGAGGAGGCTTATCAGGAATAATCTTGCCCTTCATTATATCGAGAAATCTATTAATATCAGGTTTAGGCTTTTCAATTGGTACCTTAAATTTAGTCATTTTTTCCACTCCCTTATATTCCAGAGGTTTATCCCCCAGCTTATTTTTGATGTTTATTTCTCACGCGCTTCCACGCTAACTCAGCCATACTTTACAAATTATCCTAAATAGATTGCCTGGAAAAAAATTTCCTCAAAATGAGGAGCAGTTGCCAATTCAATATAAGAAACCCGAGAAGCTACAGCTTGCGCCTCAACTCGCTTATTAATAGAGAGTAGCGCAAGCTTAGCTCCTATGCCAGCAGCATTGCCTACTTGTTGAAAATGGTCCAAAGGCAGCCGCGGCAACATTCCAATGCTCACAGCACTCATCACATTTATATAACTGCCAAAGGCTCCAGCAATAATTACTTTCTTGATCTCTTTCTCAGAATAACCTCTCTCTTGCAAGAGTACTTTAATACCGGAATGGATAGCTCCCTTAGCTAATTGGAGCTCTCGCACGTCTTTCTGAGTAATGGTAATCGCCGGAGAACTACCCCGTTCTTCTTGGCTAACCAATACAAATTCACGTTGTTTCTCATAGGTGCGCACTCGGGGATGATTACTGATTCTACCATCTTTATTGATTATATCAGCCAGGTAGAGTTGAGCTATAGCATCTAAAATACCCGAACCGCAAAGGCCAACTGGTGGCAGTCCTCCAATAGTCTCATAGGTGATTTTGCCATTTATTAGTTGTAGCCGCTCTATAGCTCCATTAGCAGCTCGCATACCATCCTTAATATGGGCCCCTTCAAAAGCCGGACCAGAAGCACAGGAAACGCTACTTATTTCTCCATTATTTATTAAAGAAACCTCGGTATTAGTACCAATGTCTATGGCTATTACTAAACCCTGACCTTTCCAAATCTCTTCTGTGGCTAATAACATAGCCACGTGATCAGCACCTACAAAACCAGCGATATTGGGTAATAAATGTACATAAGCTCCTGGAGCAATATCCAAGCCTATATCACGAGCCTTAATATCCAAAGCCCTTTGCACCGCTGGGGCAAAGGGAGAAGCTGCTAACCCCTCTACCGGCAGGTGCAGTAATAAATGATGCATAGCGGTATTACCGACTATCACTGCCTCCAGGATTTCCTCTGATTTAGTGTTGGTCTTGTTACATAGATTAGCTGCCAGCTGATTAAGTACTTCTACCACCACTTCCTGTAATTTTATGGTTTTAGCCCGAGATTCCATGACATAAGTAATGCGAGAAACAATATCTTCTCCATAACTGAGCTGAGGATTCATCATCCCCTCACTAGCTAATGTCTTTCCACTACTTAGATCAAGTAAGTAACCAGCTACCTTGGTAGTACCCAGGTCTATAGCCAGCCCTAATTGATGGCTGGGCCAGGGATTGATAGCTATTACCTCATTGTCTCGTAATGAAACCTGAGCGTCCCAGTTCCAGGACCGTAATAAAGATGAGCTCTTTCGTAGAACATCTATATCAATACTATTGCAGTGCAGCTTATACTGATGATTTAGAGTTTCTATTATGCGCTCCTCATCAGCCTGCAAATCTGACAAGGAGGGAGATGATGCCTGTATATGATAAGAACTAACAGATGGCTCTCGATGAACACTAACTTCTAGCCCCTCCACCTGGATACGTTGGGGTGTAGTTACCGACTCTAATGGAATCTGTACTTGGCAATCACTGGCTATATAAGTTTGACAAGCTAAACGGTAGCCATCCCTTAGTTCCTGGGATGAGAAACTCTCCCGCTCATTGGAAGTGGGCTCTGAGACAGAACCCCTTAAAATTTGAACCTTGCAACCGTGGCACTTTCCCCGACCTCCACACAAACTGACCATGCCTATCCCTGATCGACGGGCACAATCCAAAAGGGATTCATCATCCCGACATCTTCCTCGTTTGCCGATGGGCTCAAAATCAACATTATAAAATTTCATTTTTAATATCCAGTATAATTCAATTAAACTTCTGTTTCAGTGCTGCTCAGAAGACTATGCATATGAATAATTAGATCATCTAAGAACTTTCTTATAAGTTTCCCATTCCTCATCAGTTATTAATCCCTTCTTTCTGTAGTATTCTCTTGCCTCTTTCAATATCCTTTCTATGTCTTCCTCCTGACTATTGGTTAAAGGAGGATCCACTTTATGTGTAGCTAGTATTTCTTCCATTCTCTTCTTGGCATAATCAAAGGCGGTTTTTTTACCCGAGTTTATCCACTCCGGATAAGTTAATCTGTCAGCTACTTCTGGTACAAATTGCTCCTTCCTCCACCACTTCCTGGTATGTTCCTTGTTTAGATAAAAACCAGGAATAGGACCAACCTTTTCTATTAAATCTATAGCTAGTGTTTCATCGCTTACTTCAACTCCTTCTATAAAACGGCCGATCATGCCTGCTACGTCATCGTCCAAAATATCTTGAATAGGGTGATGGGCTAGTTCACCATACATACCGCCATGTACATGAATAAATTGAGCTCCGGACACGGCTGAAAGTATAGCAGGAATTCCTCTCTCATAACCACATTGGAAATCCATTTTCTTTGAACTTGAGTAAGCAGAAGCGGTATTCCTGCATGGAATTTCGTATTTTCGACAGATTTGGTTAAAGGCCACATCAAATAAAGAAATTCCTATATCCCCAAAAGCAGGGGATCCGCTTCTCATGTTCTGAGGATGTGGAAATCCGGCAATAAATGTCCTTGTCCCTGGTTTTATGAGCTGTATCAGTACTATTCCTGCGACTAACTCAGCAGTATAAGTTACTAATGACCCGGCGATGGTAGCCGGCCCGGTTGCTCCGAAAACCGTACCAGTATCTACTCCAATAGGAAGATCGGCTTCGAGAGTTCTAAAAGCACATTCAATTGCACTATTATAATATGTCAAAGGAGGTGAAGCCATCATAGCAAGTATTATTGTTTCTGTTCCCACTGCTTTCACCATTTTTATATTAAATATTTCACAATCATTTGAAAAACATGACCAGGTGAACTTGTTTGAATTTCTTATCTTAGCCGCAAGACCTTCCGGTATTTTCATAACTTCAGGAATACCCTCAAATCCAAAATATGGGGTATAGCAGCAAAATAAATGAAGGTTAGGTAATGCATCCATAATTTTTACAGTATCATAATATTCTTTTTTTGTTGCTGGTCTAGGCTCCCAGGTATCCAAATCCACAGTTTGCATCCCGGGAGAGGCAACAAAATATACTGTATTGCCCCCTATTATCAAATCGTTCTTTGGCTCTCTTGCTTTCACCCGAAAACTGCTGGGACACCTGCGTAAGCACTCCTCTACTAAGCCTGGTGGAAATTTCACTCTCATATTATCATAATCCACCTGGCAGTCATTTTTTTCAAACAGCTTCAGGGCTCTTTTACTCTCAAATCTAACTCCTGTGGTTTGAAGAACATCCAATATTCCTCGATGAATAGCTTCCACTTGTTCTTCAGTTATTATCTCTAAAGGTTTAAACTTGCGGGTAAATCCTTTCATAGCCATATTTTATCTCTCCTTTCTTTTTATTTGTTGAGCAGTCTCCTGGCTAATTTCGCTCCACCAGGTGCGGTGGGGTCATATCCATCTGCTCCTATATTTTTAGCAAATTCCTCAGTTAAAGAACCTCCACCAACCATCACCTTTACTTTATCTCTAAGATTTTCCTTCTTCAAGATAGCAATAACTTTCCTCTGCTCAGGAGCAGTCATAGTCATAAGAGCGGACATAGCCAGGATATCTGCTTTGTATTTCTTGACCGCTTCTATAAATTTCTCTGCGGTAACATTAACCCCTAAGTCATATACAGTAAAACCCTCAGCGGCAAGTAATGTGCAGACCATCGTTTTTCCTATTGAGTGGATATCTCCGAAAACTGTTCCCACAACAACAACACCTAAGGTTTCCACCTTCATTCCTTTTCTCTCAATTTCTTTTTGTATTATGGGCATAGCACTTTGCATAGCATCTGCTGCTCCAACCAAATCAGGAAGCCAGAGCTCTCCTCTGCCAAAACCATCGCCAACTTGCCTAACAGCTTCTGTCATTACGTTCAGGGCTTTAGCAGGATCTATTTTTTTCTCGAGCGCTTCTCTAGCCAAATTTGCTGCTTTTTCACTCTCATACTCCAGGATAGCTTTCTTTAAGTTTTCCAAAATTTCATTACTCAACGTGGTTCCCCCCTTTCATTTTGTTATACATACAGTTCAAAGTCTGACTTTTCACCTGATCTTTAAGTTTGGTAAAATGACTTAACAATGAGTATGTTAATCCTTCGAGTTTAACAAAGAAGAAATTCTTTGTTCGTATGGAGGCATATGGCCATGCTCAAAACCAATCGAACATTGGTACCAATAATGTGTTGTTACATACTCAACCCATCCTCCATCATTATCTACTGCTTGCCAGACTTTCTTTCGTGGTTTGCTTTGATAATTTCTCTTACCGTTTGTAAATTCATGTTTCCAGTTAATCTGCGAATCTAGTGATTTATCAAAAACAATTGAGTCTTGGTTCCGAAAACGATAGATAGAAAGCTGAAAGGGTAATTCCACATTTTGTAAATAATTAATGCCGCTGTGTAGACCACAAAATGTCTCTCTAAAACCCCAACCGAAGCCAAATAAACACTCTGTACCCAAATAGTCCAGGGAGGGTTCTTTTTCACCATCAATGCGGTATTCACAATTGCCTTCCATAACAAAGAAAAAGTCTTTAAACACTGGTTCGTTTGTGGTAATACTATAATGGTTTCCAATATAATGGCCACTCCCTGGAATGTGAATAATCGGTTTTATTGTATCTGGTGTTAATTGGAATTTCTCTTGGCGCCAGGTACAATGAAAATACAGTAACTTTTCATCCCATTCTGGTAGTTTTTTGTACTCCACAAAACTATAGGAACAACAATTATAAGGTGTTTCATTACGAAGTGTTATACGAATACTTTTTTCGAAAGGCATTGGTAAATAGCAAATATATGTCTCTGCTAGTTTTTCCACAAAGGGAGTTGAAAAATGCCTTGCTTTACCATTGCATCCATCTGCAAAAAAATCAGCTAAAGGGCAACGTACGGAAGGGACTTTCTCATTATTGTAATATATTTCTAAAATCAGTCCTCTTGACGTGGCTCTCTGCAGTTCCCAATCAGGGTAATCGAGCTCAGAAGACTCGCCTGTTCTCATAAAGTCTTTAAGACCATCAGATTTTAGTAGATGTTGACCAATATAAAGATATGTTACAACACCTGGTCCTTGAAAATTCGCTAATTCAATTGTTGCTCCTGCGTCAAGAGGGGGTAAATCAGGGTAATTATCGTAACACCATCCAGCATTCTGCATTCCACTTCGATATCCTTCTTTCTTTTTAGCTAAATTTAGCAATAAATTAGCACTATTCATTTTCTCTCCTTTTTTAAATATTCACTAAAGCACGTATATTACTACATCAAAAGGCTATATCAAACCTTTTTCCTTGTAGTACTTCCGAGCTTCTTTCAATATCCTCTCTATATCTTTCTCCTGACTCGAAGTTAAAGGTATTGCTACTTTATGGGTGGCTGCTATCTCATCCATTCTCTCCTTGGCATAATCAAGGCAGCTCTTCTTACCTGTCTTCATCCATTCCGGGTAGGTTAACCTATCAGCTACTTTTGGTACAAATTGCTCCTTCTTCCACCACTTCCTGGTATGTTCCTTGTTCAGATAAAAACCAGGAATTGGACCAACCTTTTCTATTAAGTCTATAGCTAATGTTTCATCATTTACCTTGATTCCTTCTATAAAGCGCCCGATCATACCGGCTACATCATCATCAATTATAGCCTGGAAGGGATGCCATGATAACTCACCGTACATACCACCATGGAAACCTATAAGATTCGCTCCAGACAAAGCAGCAAGTACAGCAGGAATTGCTTTCTCGTAACCATTTTGGTAATCTATCCTCTTTGAGCTACCCGCATAACAACCAGCATCCATTATGGGAATTTTATAGTGTCTAAAAATCTGGTTATACGCTACATTATGTAAAGAACCTCCTATAGCACCAAAGGCAGGAGATCCTTGCCTCATATTCTGTGGCCCCGCACCTCCTTGCACTATTACCCGTGTTCCTGGTTTTATGAGCTGTACCAACACTATCCCAGCTACATTAAGAGCACCATCAGCTATTAATGATCCAGCAACTGTAGCTGGCCCAGTTGCTCCTGCTATTGTACCACCACCACATACATCTATAGGGAACCCAGCTTCAATAAATCTGAAAATATTTTCAACTCCATCCCCATAATAGGTCAAAGGAGGTGAACAGATTATATTACCTAAAAGCTCTATTCCAGCTGCCTTTGCCATCTCTATAACAAACACCTCGCGGCCCTGATAACCTGACCATTGAGCCTTAGTTGAATTTCTTATTTTAGCAGCAACACTCTCTAGCATCGCCATAACTGAGGGAACATTATCAAACCCAAAGTATGGGCAATAACAGCTTAAGAAATGAACTGTATCCAATGCATCTAGAATTGTTACACCATCATAATTCTCCTTTCTTGTTGCTGTCCGAAGCTCCCAGGTATCTATATCTATAGTTTGCATTCCTACACCGGGTTCAAAATATACCGTATTCCCGCCTATTATCAGATCGTTCTTCGGATCCCGCGCCTTGATGCGAAAGCTGCTGGGGGCTTTACGCAAGCATTCCTCAACTAACGCTGGTGGAAATCTCACCTGATTATTACTCCAATCTACCTGACAGTCATTCTTTTCAAACAGCTTCAGGGCTCTTTTACTCTCAAATCTAACTCCTGTCTCTTGAAGGACATCCAATATTCCTCGATGGATAGCTTCCACGTGTTCTTCAGTTAATATCTCTAAAGGTTTAAACTTGCGGGTAAATCCCTTTAACATTTTACTTCTCCCTCAAGCCAATTTATTTTAACTCTTCTCTTAATAAATTTGTCCCGATAACTTTTGCAAAAAATTTGTTATGTTCCTTTAAATGTTATCGTAGTCAAGCTGGAAGAAACTTCATAGATACCATCATCTTCGTGCAAAGGTTGGTTGTCAAAAAAATTTCTTTAACTTAAATTCTGCCAGCCCTCAAATAAAGGAAATTCCCCTTTTTCTATACCGAAAATATCCTCTCCTTCAAATAAACCTTCTTCTTTAGAAGTCCACCAGTCAAGTCTGGTTTTAAGAATAGCTTGAGCTCTTGATACCCAAATTTGATCAGTAGTATAACAGCGCAAGATCCTTATCTTCCTCATCCTTTGATAAATCTCTTTTTGTAGTTCTTCTTTTTGCTTTTCACTTATTCCCTCTTTGCTGAACTCATAAATAAAAGGTAGAAGAGATAATGGTCCCCAGATATTTTCTAAAATCTCCGATTTTTCTTTTTCTTTAACTTTGGTTAAAAAATTAACCGATTCCCCAAGAGCTTCTTCATCCAATTCTTGCCACCATTTCTCTAAAGATAAAATTGCTTTAGATAACTTCTCTTTATTTTCCTCATCCGAAGTTAAGAATCCTGATACCTCATCAACAATTTCTGCTACCCTTAATTCTGGATTCCAGGCTAATCTTAATGCTGCATAGTCACTTAAAAATCTGGTAGGAGGAGTTAGTCGATAAATAAATAATCCTTCTAATTTTTTTAATCCCCCATCCGTTTTAGCGCCCAGAATTCTTTTAGCGGTAACTTTCAGGCGAGGCCTGGGAAAAATAGCTCGACTTTCTCTTCCTGCTTCAGGATCGGTTAAAAATACAAAATCAATTACCTTATGTCCTTTTTCCTGAGCCCTATATAATATAGAGCGATTAGCATCAACAATTGTTATATCTTTGGGTAGGCGCGTAGATAATTTTTCTTGTAAATTTGGCGTGAGGCCTTCCCACAATCCAGCAAACCAGCTACAAAACATGAGTTTTTCTCCAGCCTTGGCCTCTTTTACCCAATTTCTTAGGTTCTCCATGGCCTCTACAATAGCTTGATCCAAATTATGAGCGCATTTCTCACATAAACAGACCCCTCCTTCAAAAGCAAAGAGGCAAAATCCATCGGCTTTCTTAAAATAATCTACAATATAGTGATGAATTTTTAAAATATTATGCTCTTCCCGATGTTGCCAGCAAAAACCAATTCCGTGGTATGCCGCCCATTCCTTTGCTCTTAGCGAGGGATATTTCCACCAAAGAGAAGGTGGTAAAGAACCACAGCTCCCCATTAAATACATCTTAAGTCCCAGGCGTTTTCCATAAATTATTGCCTCTCGGATTACCCGATAACGCCAGGCATTCTTTTCTAATTCTGGAAAATCAGGATGATAAAGTGATATAAGAAAAATCATCACCGAGTTTGCCCCTAAGGATCTTATTCTTTCTAAATATTTCTTCCATTCTTCAAGAGTCCAGGCGTCAAAGGAGAGTTCTTCAAATCCCCAGGGCATAAGCATAGCCCATATTCCTCTCGTTTTAAAAGCAGGAATATCTTTAATATCCCATTTTTGGGTAAAAGGATTACGAGACTGGCTAATCTTTAATCGTCTCCACAATCCATAGATACCATTGGTAGCTCCTTCTACAGTATTGGCCATAATGGTTAAATTAGATGGACCACCCTTTTTTTCTGTTTTAATGAGATATCCTTCTTCCCCTAAATCCACCAATTTCTTTTTTATCTTTTTTCCCTTGTTAGGCCAGATAATCTGGATAACATCATCAGCTTCTCCTTCCTCCTCAATGGTTAGCTTTGTCCATTTAGAGAGAAGCTCACAGGCTTTTCTCATGGAAAAAGGAGCATGGCTGTCCAATTTGATTAATCCTTTCCCTTTTTTCTCTTTAATATTCATTGTTATCCTCTCTCCTATACTTTTCTTTACAATTTCATTTCCCTTGAGATTGCTGCCTTTAAATCTAGATTTTTCTCGTCTACACCGAGAACCTTCGCTAACGCTTTTCATTTTTAATATTCAGAATGATTCAAAATTCTCAAGCTTCTTTTAATTCTCTTATCGCTTTGTATATGGATCAGCGGCGTCACGCAAACCATCTCCTACAAAGTTAAAACACAAAACAGCTATAATAACAAATATACCAGGGATCAATAACCACGAGTACAAAGCCACCACCTGAAAATTCTGAGCTTGCTGGAGTAAAACACCCCAACTAATGACAGGTGGGCGCAAGCCAATACCCAGGAAACTTAAAGCAGTCTCTGCTAAAATCATTGCCGGTATAGCCAGAGTAACGTTAACTAAGATATAACTCATAAAATTTGGAATCATATGATGGAAGATGATACGCCCCTGCGATGCTCCGTATGTCCTGGCTGCTAAAATAAAGTCTTCCTCTCGAAGAGAGATAAATTTGCCGCGTACCACTCGAGCCAGATTGCACCATAGGATAAGACTCAAAATAATGATAAGTGCGAAAAAAATCGTCACAGGAGACCAATCTCTTGGTAATGCGGCGGAAAGCGCCATCCACAGAGGAATAGCTGGAATACAGATTAATACCTCAATAACTCTCTGAATCACGCTATCAGCAAGGCCACCATATAGGCCAGAAATTCCTCCAAAAATCATTCCTAAGATTAAACTAATGAAAACTCCTATAAGACCAATGGTCAGGGAAATGCGGGAGGCATAAATGATACGACTGAGAAGGTCCCGACAAAGATTATCCGTTCCTAAAAGTAGTAGAGTTCCACCTTTTTCCACACCAAATAGATGAAGGTCTGTTTTAAACAATCCCCAGAGTTTATACTCATCCCCCCGAACAAATAGACCAAGGGAATATTTTTCATCCTCAACGGGACTGAAGGTATGCCGCCAGGTTTCAGGATTAAATTCATCTTTTATTCCGTAGACGAAAGGTCTAAGATGAAACCTTCCTTCCCCGTCAAAGAAATGAAGACGCTGTGGAGGAACGTATTGTCTGTCTGAAAATCGATGATGTGGGTCATAAGGGGCAACAAATTCACAAAACAAGGCTGTGAAATAAAAAATAATCAGTATTATCGTTGCCCCCACGGCCAGTCGATGTTTTTTAAACTGGCGCCATATTAATTGCCAGTAAGATAGTATTTCTTCTTGAGCATTTTTTGATTTTTGTCTTCTCATCTCTATTTTTCTTCTTTTATTTATAGTATCGTATGCGAGGATCTACAATGCACAATAGAATATCAGAGAGTAAAGTGCCAATAACGGTTAAAGAACTAAGAAGTAAAATAATACTTCCCGCTAAATACATGTCTTCAGCTAGAAGAGCCGTTAAGAGTACAGATCCTATGGTTGGTAGATCCATTACCACGGAAACAATGATAAAACCAGAGATAATAAAAGGAAGCTGCCAGCCTATGGTACTGAGAATAGGATTAATTGCTACTCGAACCGGATATTTAAATAAAAGGGTTCTTTCTCTAACTCCCTTAGCCCGGGCGGTTTGAACATATGGTTTCCTTAATTCATCCAGGAGCATCGCTCGCAATACTCGAATGATGCTCGCGGTTCCTGCAGTACCCACCACAATAATGGGTACCCAGGAGTGGTTAATTAAATCAATTATTTTTTTAAAACTCCAGGGGGCATAAGCATACTCCCGGGAGAAGAGGCCGCCGATACTAATGCCAAAGTATTTGTAAAAAATATACATTAGTACTAAGGCTAACAAAAAATTGGGAGTAGCTAAACCAATAAAACCCATAAGGGTAAATCCATAATCACCGATAGAATATTGTTTCACCGCTGAATAAATAGCTATGGGAATAGCTACTACATAGATAAAAATTAAAGTTATTAAAGAGAGTAAAATGGTAAACGGCAGTCGTTGCAAAAGTATTTCGTTTACCGGTTGTTTCCAATAAAATGACCACCCGAAATTCCCCTGCAAAACTTGCCACATCCACTTTCCATACTGAATATAAGTGGGTTGATCCAGGCCATATTGAGTCCTTAATATCTCAATGCATTCTTGATCTATTTGAGCTCCTGTGACTTGCATGTGGGAAATATAAGTTGCTAAATAATCACCGGGGGGAAGCTTAATAAGTACAAAGGAAATTATAGAGATAACAAACAATATAAAGAACATATGAATAACTCGTTTGATAATATAATTTACCATAACTCACCTTCCTGAATTAATAATTGAAACGGGGACTTCATCTTATTTTAGAAGACAAAATCCCCATCCCCTTTTTTTCTTAACCTTTATTCATCAAGCAGCGAATGTCCTTCCTCTATTCTCCTTTAAGGAAGAACTGTTCCGGACTAAAAGGCACAATTCGCGCCATATCCCAGGTCCAGAGAGCCTTTGCTGGAATGTTTCGTAAGTTCTCTTTCACTATAATAGGTTGGGGAGTCCCAGTGACAATATTAATCATCCACAGATTATCCGCATGGGACTTAAGGATTTTTTGTGCCAATTCAATACGTTCCTCTTCTATTACTACCAGTTTCATCTCTTTGTACCAATTGATGAGATTCATTATCTTTTCTGGTGGCTTTTCTCCTTCTGTGCCTCCTGTTTGATACCATTGATCCCATTTTACGCCCCAGCCCGATGTCCAACCCCACTGCATAGGAACATAATATTGTGGAAGTGTAGAAAAACCTGGCTCTATATTAAATTCTCCACCTTCTACTCTCATATCTATTAGATTTGCCATTGAACGCTCTACGAATAAAGCAAAGGTCTCTATTTTTATACGTACATCTATACCAATATCTTTGCAATATTCAACCACAAGCTCATATATAGGATCGTCTGCCCAGGCCTCTAAGGTTATTGTCAGTCGTTCCCCGTCAAGGCGCAGGCGATAGCCATCTTCATCTCTATTTTTTAAGCTCAGCACCTCATCCAAAAGTTCGTTTGCCCTTTCTGGATCATACTCAATATAAGCATTAGCATATTCTTCTTTATAATATTCAGTACCTGGAGGAACCGTATATGAGGCGGGTGTAGCCAAACCGAAATAAAGAATCTTATTAACTTCCCCACGATTGATAGCTAATGACATAGCCTGGCGGAACCGAATGTCCTGGAAAATTTCTCGCAAAACAGGATCCTCGCTGGTAAGATTCAGTTCTATGTGTTGATTTCCAGGCCACCTCCAGACAAGTACCCGATAGCCTCCTTCTTCAGCATTATCTACATAAAGGGGGAGATTGTGGGCTTGAGCCGACAAAGCAGCATAATCACACTCACCGGCGATAATTTTTCCCGTAATAACATCTATATCTCCAATGTGACGAAGGATTACCCGGTCAATATAAGGCAGTTGGTTTCCCTCGGTGTCCACTTTCCAGTAGTAGGGATTTCGCTCAAAGACCCATTCATCTATAGTTTTCTTCTTGCAGATATAGGCTCCTAAAGTAGGTACAGAGTCCGGATAAAATTGGAGGCCAAAAAAGGAAGTCGTTTTACGGGCATAATGCTCAATCCATGTCGCAAAGCCGGCATCTTCAGTCATCTGGGCTGCTTTTTCCTTTCCAATAAAATCGACGTGGAATTGTTTAGCATAGTGAGCTGCCTGGAAAGAACCATACCAACCAACCCCTGTGGCTCCAGCTATTCCATTCTGTGAACCCCAGGCATGGGAGATGTAGTTTAAGTAAAGGGAATATGGTTGAGGAAAATCCACTCGGACGGTATAGTTATCTATCTTCGTCATTTGTATCGTTCCTTCTCCCACTTGCAACCAGGCAGGGGTCCCCCATGAATACACTTCCTCATTGAGAAACTCATATTCATACCAGTAGAGAAAATCATCAGCAGTAAATGGATGTCCATCAGACCACTTCATACCTTCGCGTAGATACAGAGTTATGGACTTAGCATCATCGGCCCACTTGTAACTTTCTACAATATTGGGAACACCCCAGGAATAGTCTCTTTCAATACCCAAAAGGAACTCCATTCCTATAATTTCACCATCCCAAAGATGCGTAGCAGCAGTGGTATAAACATACAGCGTTCCTCCATATTCTCCTATTTCCTCAAGCGGCTCCACTATGAGAGGTTCATCGGGAAGCCTTTCTTCTACAGCAGGGAGTTCTCCGGCAGCAACCAATTCCTCAAGCATTGGCGCTTCATTATATTTACCAGCACTAGCAATTGCCGAAAATGAGAAAATGAGCGTCAGACTTAAAACCATCACAAAAATCTTATGTTTTTGCATTGTTTTCCTCACTTTTATGCTTTTTTTTGTAATCTCATTTAACTGAGATTCTACTATTTAATCTCTATCAGAGTCTTGCTCAATTTTGCCACAACCTTGAGCAAGTTTCTCCTTTTTAATAAAAGTTAGATAATTTAGATACTTTTTCACCTCCTTTCAATGCCTATTTCTAACCTTTTTAGACTACTTAACTTAAATTGTCACACCGAAATGTATCTGAAATAATCAAAACAATATTCATTAAAAAGTATCCTAAAACTATTTTCTTCTGTACTTTCCCCTACATCTTTTAAAGTCTTTCACGTCCAGTTTTTCCATAATAATAAGAAATATGATAGCGCTTTCTTACTATTGCATATTATAGTCTAAAAATAGAAACTGTCAATCTTTCTTCTTGAGGGCTCTGAAAAATCTTTTTTTAAAATAAAGTTATCTTAATGCCATTGCAAAAGACGTGTCCCGAGGCAATCTCAAGAAAAGTTTATTTATCACCGTATATGGATATAGCAATATTTTTGCCATTTTTATCTTGGTTATTGGTTATATGAGCTCTATTTTGAGTTTTGTAATGTAGACCAACTCTTTCTCTGGCCTCTTTTAGTTATTTTGAATGCGCATTTTTGTAACTTCTAGTTCATTTTTGGGACAGGAATATTTACGAGGTTGGGATAGAAAAAAATGGTCGTTGTCCCTATTTTCACCTATCCCTTGATTTCTTGACATCCCCTTCCCTTGTGCTAAACTCAAAAAACGCCTCAGGACAATTTTCTTTCGTCGCTACTAAATATAGCGTATAGCGTTTAGCGGATAGCGTATAGTAGCGGTCGGATTCATCTGGTTTGTAGCGGTGGCATTTATGCCACAATAAATCGCAATGTTTGATAAATCAAACCGCTACCGTTCACTAATAAGGCTCC
>JAUWRC010000101.1 GCA_030610745.1 Clostridia bacterium | reverse complement strand
AAATAGTTATCCGCAACTACTATGGTATCTTCACTAAATTTGCTGACACAGGTAGCATAGATAGCATTTGGAATTCCATTTTTATCCACGGTGGTCAATATAACTGGCCCCTTACGACTGTTCCATGCCTTACTCACTTTTTCTGGTAATACTGACATTTTTCCTCCTTTGGTATAAATATCATTATATATAGCTCTATCATATCCACAGAGTATCAATATGTCACTAGATGGTTAAGGATTTAAAATCTGAATATTTCTATCTTGTTCAACTAGAGAAAATATTTTCTTACTTACGTTCAATGCAACAACATGCGCATAGGATTAAGAGTTCGAAGGAACTTTACACTTTCCTGTTTACCTGACGGTCCTTTCACCTGGCCCTCAATATAAGTAACACCCATAATTCTGTCTCTTTTCTTTATCACAAGTTTTTATTATTTAAATTCCATCTATCATATTATTAGGTTCCAATCATTTCATTCAAGCCTTCAACAACTTGAGCCAATTCTTCTGGAGATGTCCTGCCAATCTTTTTGCCAATCCTTTCCACGGAAAGTGTTCGAATTTGGCTAATTTTGCCCCATGAGGGCTTTGGTAAAATACCTGATTTTAGCTGAAGAGTCAGTGGAAAGAGCGCGCGTTGAGACTGACTTGTAATAGCCACTGCTATAACCGTACCCGAACGCTCATTAAAAATATCCTGGCTTAGAATCAAAACAGGTCTCAAACCCGCTTGCTCACGGCCTCGCACAGGGTTCAAATCAGCCCAACAAATCTCACCCCTCAATATTTGGGCCATTGGCTTAACTCCTCAGACAGACCTTCTTCTGCCATTGCCTTTTCAAAGTCTGGATCGAGTTTAGCACACTCTCTGGCTAAACGGCTGCGCTCCATCCGTTCCAGTTTTTCCTGTACAGCTCCCTGAATTGCTCGGCTACGGTTTGGAAAAATATGATTTTTGACCAATCTATCCAAACATTCAAGAGTGTTTTGATTTAAAGTGATAGCAATTTTTGTTGTACTCATGATTTACCTCTTGGTATTACTATATATCATACCAAGAATACTGTCAAGTGTGGAATTTTCTCCTGTGTAAATCCATAGAAGGTCATTTTCCAGAGACAGTGCCCGATAATATCTAATTCAGAATATAACATCATCCCATTTGTATTTGTCTATCAAATCTTTGAATTTCATAGCGGTAGGAAAAGCGTCAGCTTTGACCGTCTGCTTTCATGCGGCGGTTAGCAGTCTATATTTTTGAATTGATAAGCCTTTTAAGAAGTATATGCTGAAGTATTTTAATGAAGCATTTAGCTTGATTTGCAAATATGCTAAAATAAAGTCATCGAGGAAGACACAAGGCAAATTTTATAGCCTGGTTAATTTGACTTATCTTTTCGACACTCAAAAGAGAAACTCTTTTTATTAGCAGTTCCTTGCGGATAGTAATTATAGTATCTAAGTTTACTACGCACCTTTTGGGAAGGCCGTCCTCAAGGTCAAGGGATACCTCAACAGGTATATCTCTGATAACGGTAGTTACTTCTGCTACTGTAACTGCATTTCTTATTGGATAGGCCTCATCTCGGGAAAGAAGTACCACAGGGCGTTTGCCAATGGGTGAAGGTAGCTCAGCCCACCAGATTTCTCCTCTTTTCATTACCATTCCTCTTTGGTGAGCGCTGTCAAAGAAGCCTTTTCCCAGGCTATTGATTCATCCATAGTTTCTGGAATCTTTTTATATCCTTCCTCGTATTTTCTGATAAGTTTTTCCATAGTTTTGGACTCTTCCCACAGTTTAACCGCTTGCAAAACAGCTTTGCTGCGAGTTAATTTTTTCTGCTCTCTGAGCTCCTCCAGTTTCTGGAAATCCTCTTTAGGAATACTTACAGCAAATTTTACTACTTTATTCATAAAGCTTTCCTTTGGGAAGTATTTTTAGAAATAATTCCTTCCCCCTGGGAAAAAGTACAGAAAATTTTGAACTCGATTTTCATACTTTAGTATAACCATATTTTCTTCTGCGTCAAGAGACAAAATTTATGATGGTTTCACAGCGAGACAAGAAAATCGTCCTCAAGGCTTTCTTGACCAGAGATTACTTAGATGTTATCATAGAAAAAGCATAAGAAACAGAGGATAAAAATGGATGTAGTGGGATTGGGAGCTTTGAATGTGGATATGGTTTATGAGGTGGACCTGGCTTCCTTTGGATTAGAAGCGGGCAGTGAAAGGATAGGAAGCTACGAAGAATTTAAGGCTCTTTTAGAGCTTTTGAAAAATAAAGGGAAACTAAGGGCAAAAAGCGGGGGTGGCTCAGCGGCTAATACTATCTATGCCCTGGCCAGGATGGGTTTTTCCTGCGGCTATCTGGGAAAGGTGGGTAAAGATGAGGAAGGAAATTTTTTACTGGAAGGTCTAAACAGGGTAGGAGTAGATACCGACAAGGTTAAGCGGAATAAAAAAAGTGGAGTATGCCTTATTTTGCTGGGTAAAAGTAGAGACAGAAGCATTATAGTCCTTCCTAATGCTAATGATACTCTCGTTTATCCTGAACTAGATATCGATTACATCAATAAGGCTGAATTTTTGCATATGAGCTCCTTTTTAGGGAAAATACCCTTTGAAGCTCAGAAAAAAATAGCTGGTAAAACAAAAGCTAAAGTAAGTTTTAATCCGGGAGAGCCTCGGGCCAGGAAGGGATTAAAAGAGCTTATCCCTATTCTGGAACATACGTTCATCCTTTTTCTTTCTCAAAAAGAGGTAGAAATTTTAACGGGCAAGGATTACAAAAAAGGAGCCAGGGTGCTCGGTGGCTATGGAACAAAAGTTATCGCTTGTACATTGGGAGCAAAAGGGTCCTATCTTCTATCTAGAGAAAAAGAGCTTGAAGTTCCCCCAGAAAAGACAGAGGTAGTAGATACAACAGGAGCAGGGGATGTTTACACAGCAGGATTTTTAGCTGGCCTTTTAAAAAAACTATCTTTATCTGAATGCGCAAAGTTAGCTACCAGAGCAGCCGCCCAAAGCATAAAAGGATATGGACGAGACTCTTATCCGAATGGTATTTAGTAATGTCCTTTATCTACCTGTTTCCCCTTAAGGGAATTAAAGAAAAAATGTTGACTTATTTTAAAAATTTATCTTTGCAGCAGTATTTTTGTTTACTCCTTTTTTAAAAAATTAAGGCTTTGATTGAAAATTTTTATTATCCCCATTTATTCACACATCATTTATTCCCCCCGTGTCAAATCATTTAACGAGGTAACCGAAATAGAGGTTGTTGAATCATATAAAATGTAACCATATGAGTATCGGTTAAGTCCAAAATTTCCAAAAATCATTAAAGTAAATGAGCTCATGTAACCTCGTGAGGTTAAAATATTAGATCTAGCACTGTTGTTCTTGAAAGCACATAGCTTTTATCAGAGTTTGTTTATAGATGTTCTGGCAAAGAGCAAATAAAATCAGGTTTCTTTGATCTTTCTCAGCATCCTTTTGAACTTTAAAGAATGACCCATAGGGTATCCCTTCTCGTAGAGAAAGCAGTGAAGCATCTCATGTTTAAGAGTATCCTCAAGATTCTGCCAGTCTCTTTTTTCCAAATGATAAAGAGATATTCTAATGAGCTTTCTCCTAGGACAAGCTTTACCCAGAAATCTTTTAAGACGTCTACTTAGCTCGATTCTATAATCTGTTAGAGCACCTTCAAAATAAGCTTTGTTTAATTTATCAAATGTTTTCTGAAGGAGTTCTAGTTTATGGGCTCTCTTCTTCTCTATTTCCTTTAGCATTAGTATAGCTTTAACTGCTAGGGAGGAAGGATGGCGAAGTCCTTTCTCCCACCAGGAAACGGTTGGTCTGGTTACCCCCAGTTTTTGGGCGAATTCTTCCTGGCTTAATAAGAGAGATTCCCTTATTTTCTTTATTTCATCAGATTTCATACTTTATAGTATACTATGTTACATCAACTTGTCAAAGATGCCCTAAATCCTCTTAGAGAAATACTTTCAGTAATGATTTTTTGTTAAATAACTCATATTTAAGCTCATGATAGTTAGGCTCTAGGATTCATCATAAAAAGAGCAGTATCTACAATCAACTTAAACTTTAGCTAGGATACTACCAGGAGTAGAAGGTGTTTGTTTTTTAAAAGGTTCAACCGTTTGGGAGTTGTTTTTCTTTTGATAAGCCTTATGCAGCTTCTTCAATTTCATCTCGATACCTCTTTTCAGCTGAGCAGGATTCAAGGAAAGATAAAGAGCCTTTAATTCGTTCTTTCTCGTTTGGGGAATTCGGTCAGATTCCATCACTCGTTGATAAGGAGTCTTAGGAGTATCATATTTTCTGTGGATTTTCCCTTTATCCCGGATCTTCTCTTTTAGTTTCATCACTGGCTGAAAGAAGTTTTTGTAGAGCCTGAGCTCATTTCGATATAGATCATTGATGATGGCAACCTCTTCGGGGGTATCATACCGTAAGTGTCCCAGAAAATTCCTAACATGAGTTGAGTTCTTCTGTTCGACAAAACAGTTGTCGTTCTTCTTGTAAGGCCGAGATCGGGAAAATTGAATGCCTTCAGCTTCACAATAGGAGAGCAGGTGCCAGTTAATGAAACCACCATCGTTATCAGAGTGGGCATGGACCCACTTGAAGGGCATCCTTTTTCGCGTTTTATCCAAAGCCTCACAGTTTCTCTCCTTTCCGCTCCCTAGGACTGCTTCTCCTTCCCACCAGCCGAAAGCAACACCAGCACAGCTTACAGTATTGGCATAAAGTCCGGAAGCTGATTGGCCACAGTGTTCTACTAAATCTATCTGTACCTGACCTGGAAGGGTTCTATCCCAGCCCCCTGCTTTCACTGGTATCCTTTGATAGATGAGGGGATTATTCTTTCTGTGATATTTTCTTCTGTAGTGCAAGACCTCTTTTTGATGTTTAAGAGCTCGATCAATAGTAGCAGGACCGATTCTCTTTAATTTCTCTGCTACCTCATTAGAAACAAAAATTTCTTCTTGCTGTCTTAATCTATCCAGTTCGGTTCTTATTGAAGGAAATAGCCTTTGGCCACAAGGACGGTCAAATATTTCCCAGAGCTCTGCTAGAGCCGTCTTGACATAGCCATCGTAAATTTGTTTTCTCTTTTTCCTTTTCTTGAGCTTTGAAGAAAAAGAAGAGTTTATCTTTCTGATGACGTATTTTCTACTCTGGTGAGTATTTTGGCAGTACTCATCCAGAATAGAGGACTTCTCTTTCTTAGATTGAGTCTGAAAGTACCTTTTTTGCAGTTCCTTGAGGTATTGGTTTCTTGAATGCATATCCATTCTCCTCCTCCCTATTTTTTAATTTAGTTAGGGAGTATTGTATCAGATTTCGGTTACATTTTATATGATTTAACCAATACCTCTTCGGTTACATTCTAGATGATTTAACGCGTAGGGTTGACAAGTTGCTTTTTATAGATATTTTTATAGCTATATTAAATTCGTATTGCATCGTGCGTATTGCGAGTTTTTGGCTGTTTGCTTTTTATATTGCGAGGAGGTACGAAGTGTGAGATCCCTTCGCTACGCTCGGGACAGGCTCCGCAATCTCATTG
>JAUWRC010000145.1 GCA_030610745.1 Clostridia bacterium | reverse complement strand
TAAATTTTTACTGAATCAAGATGGAATAGACTTAGGGTTAAATTATGAGTTTTAAGAAAATAGAAGGCTCATTCTCATTATTTCCTCTCCCCCTGGGGGACCCGTCTGCGTGCGGACACGCACAGGCAGAGAGGATTAAGGTGAGGGGGAGTGGTTTAAAGCTCTTTCCAAGCCTTATAACAGGATTTATCCCCCTCATGATATGTCAGTGCGTATTCATTTTTATTTTTATAGCTGCTAATGTAGCTGCGGCCAAGGCAGCGGAAGGTAAGGTATTAACCAGGGACGAGCTAATTTTGTTGTTGGAGGAAAGGTTTGAGGCCATAGAGAGTTACAAATGTATTATGAAAATTGAGGTCTATGATGAGAATGGCAAAACTCAATACCAGGAGCAAGAATTCATTTTTAAAAAACCTGGAATGATACATTGCGAGCAGTTAGGGCCGTACAAAAAGGGAGTAGTATTAACCGTTGATAGAGATGGGAGAATAGGGTTTTACTGGAAAGGGTTCTGGGCAGGATTCTGGAAATATGCAGGGAAATTCTCTAAAAAGCTTTTCAAAAAAGAGAATAGCGATTTATTCAAGGGTATCACTGGAGAAACTATCCTTCAGTTAGACTGGGGCTATATTATTAATGAGATAAAGAGATTAAAAGATAAGGTTGATTCATATAGCATCAAAAGTCAAATAATAGATAGTCGGGATACCTATGTTTTTGAATCGAGATGCGGCCAGGAAGGATTTCTTTTTCATATCGATAAAGAACTAATGGTAATTGTAAAACTGGAAAGGTTTCTTAATGGTAAGATAGATAATAGTGTGGTTTGGGAGAAGATAGAGATTAATATAGAGCTGGAGGACGATTTCTTTGAGATTTAGAAGGAGCAACTGATTAGCAAGTATACCAGTGAAGTATATTTTATGTTGTCATTGCGAGCCTGCCGAAGGCAGGCGTGGCAATCTCAATGAGGTTGCCACGTCGCTTCGCTCCTCGCAATGACGTGGTTCACTGAGTATTTACACTGATTACCTCAAGGCAAAAGAAAAAAGATGAAAACCAAAAAGAATATTGAGTGGGTAAGGAGCCTTTTTCATATCAGCACGGGAATGGCCATTATTCTAATCTATGGGCTCACAGATATTAGCAAAAAATGGAGTTTGGTAATCCTGGGAGCTGTGACTCTCTTCTTTGTGCTAGGAGACATCTTCCGCCAATTTATACCCAGAGTTAATTGTTTAGCAAAGAAGATTTTTAAGCTTCTCATGCGTCCAGAAGAAGAAAGAAAGTTAGCTGCCACCACCTACTATGTTATAGGCGGTTGGCTTGCAATTTTTGCCTTCACAAGATTGATTGCTTGTCTTTGCCTATTATTTTTGGTAGTTGGTGATACTTTAACTAAAATAGTCAGGGAGGTAGGTGGGAAGAAAAGAGTCCGCTATATTACTTTGAAGGCGACTCTAGCTAACTTCCTTGTCTGTTTTTTGATGGCTTATCTCATTCTTAGAATTGTTGATCAGCCTTATCCTCTTTTTTTGTCCTTCCTGGGAGCATTGGGAGCAAGTATGGCTGAGCTGGTTCCTAGAATAGACAATTTAACCATTCCCATCTTCAGCGGTGCTTTACTAACCCTGGGTTTATATCTTCTGCATTGAACTAGTTAATTAGTGGAGTGGTTAATTTCCCCCTCATCTTAATCCTCTACCCCGAGTGATAGTTAATTAGAGATTAGTTCATTTTTAGTCTTTTAACTCAATTAACTAATACACTAATCAACTCAATTAACTAATTCCCTCAATACGCATCACGCAATACACAATACGAGACATTACTTCAGGGCACTTTTCAGAGCGGCGATGGCTACTTCCAATTGCGCCTCGTCGGGTTCTTTGGTGGTAATTTTTTGCAGCCACAACCCAGGGACAATTAGCATTTTAACAATTCTGTTCTTTCTTTTTTTTCTGGAGAGTTTTGTTAACTCATAGGATATTCCAGCAATCAAAGGGACAAAAAGTAGTCTGGTCAAGCGGTCAGAAATAGTGTGAGGTCTACCGAGAAACATAAAGACTAAAATGCTTACGAGCATTACGATGAGGAGGAAGCTGGTTCCACATCCGGGATGGTGAGTGGAATATTTTTTTGCATTTTCCACGGTTAAATCTTTTCCTGCTTCAAAGGTAAAGATACTTTTGTGTTCTGCTCCGTGATACTCAAATATCCTTCTCATACTTTTCCATAGACTTATGAGCCAGACATATATTAAAAAGAAGGTTATTCTAATAAGGCCGTCAATGAGGTTGAATAAAAATCCTCCCTTAACCCCGGTCAAACCCGTTAAAATTAAAGGAAGATAGAAAAATATAAGAAGAGCTAAGCTGAAGCCCATAAGAAGGGATAAGATTAGCCAGAGAGTGGTAAATATTTTTTCTTTTTTTCCTTTTTTGGCTTCCAGAGTTTTCTTCTTGGTTCCCTTCTCAAGGTTTTCTTTTCCCCCGGCTCCCCTGGCAGAGGCAGCCACCTTCGCCCTTTCGCTTTCTTTCTTAGCCGGTTTTTCTTCTTCCATAGCTTCTTCAGCAGAAAAATTTAGAGCCTTTATTCCCAGATATAAGGATTCGATGAGAACCACTGCCCCTCTAATGATAGGAAGATTTAATAATTTATATCTTTTGCTAAGGGCGATATAGGGCTGCTTCTTTACCAGGATCTGGCCATCATTCTTTCGGACAGCCACAGTGACTGATTTTGGAGAGCGCATCATTACTCCCTCTATGACTGCCTGCCCTCCCACTTGCCATCCCTTTATTGAAGTGTCGGTGGAACTGGCAGCGCTAGAATAATTCTTTTTTTTATCCATTTTCTTTTTCCCCCTCACCTTAATCCTCTCTTCTGAAGCGAGATTGCCACGCCTACCTTCGGCAGACTCGCAATGACAAAAATAGA
>JAUWRC010000037.1 GCA_030610745.1 Clostridia bacterium | reverse complement strand
CTTCACGCGCCCTTGTTGATAAAAAACATGCCCCGTTCTATGCACGCTGGGTAAGCAAAATCCTTACTCTTTTGTGGGCACCGCTAGAAAACATTGTGCGATAAATCGCACCGCTACTCTTCAAGAGGCTTGCAGCTTTTTCGAATCACAATTTTTGCAGCTTCAAGAAGTTTTTTAGCAACCTCTTGCCAACCTCAGTTAATATAGATTCAGGATGAAATTGCATTCCGAAAATAGGATATTCTCTATGTCTAATTCCCATAATCTCCTCTTCAGTGGTCCAGGCAGTCCTGATTAGACAGGAGGGCAAAGTATTATTTTTAATTATTAAAGAATGATACCGAGCAGCAATAAAGGGATTCTCTATCCCCTGGTAGATGTCTTCGCCGCAGTGATAGATTAAAGAGGTTTTACCGTGCATAAGATTTTCTGCTTTAGTGATCTTTGCTCCGAAAACTTGCCCTATAGACTGGTGCCCCAAACAGACTCCTAGAATAGGGATACGAGCAGCAAAATGCTCTACTACCTTATTAGAGATACCTGCATTTTCTGGCCGACCTGGACCAGGGGAAATAAGGATTGCCTCCGGTTTTTTCTCTTCTATTTCTCTTAAGCTAATTTTATCATTGCGGTGAACCTCTGTCTTTCCTCCCAATTCTTCTAAATATTGAACCAAATTATAGACAAAAGAGTCATAATTGTCGATAACTAGAATCATTCTATGCCTCCCTCAGCCATCTGGATAGCTTTAATTAAGGCATCTGCTTTATTTAATGTCTCCTTGTGTTCAGACTCTGGACGAGAATCAGCGACGATACCCGCCCCTGCCTGAATGTAAGCGATACCTTCTTTGATGATTATTGTCCGAATAATGATACAGGTATCCATATTTCCTGAGAAACTAAAATATCCTAATGCTCCGGCATAAGGGCCTCGGGCACAAGGTTCAAGCTCTTCGATAATCTCCATAGCTCTTACTTTGGGAGCTCCAGAGACGGTTCCAGCAGGAAAACAGGCTCTGAGAAGGTCGTATTGATCCATTCCTTCCCTTATTTTTCCCTGGACATTAGAGACAAGATGTATAACATGAGAATATTTCTCTACAGTGTATAATTCTGTCACCTTAACTGTCCCATATTCACAAACTCTACCCATATCGTTACGCCCCAGGTCCACTAGCATTATATGTTCTGCTTTCTCTTTGGGGTCAGCTAATAAATCCTTAATCAAAAGTTCATCTTCCAGGTTATCTTTTCCCCGTCTTCTCGTTCCGGCGATAGGTCGCAGGACAACTTCTTTTTCTTCCATTTTTACCAGGATCTCTGGAGAGCTTCCCACTAATTCAAAATCCCTACATTTTAAATAGTACATATATGGAGAAGGATTGAGAGACCTTAAAGCACGATAGATATCAAAAGAAGAAGCACTCACTCTCCTTTTTAGTCTCTGAGATAAAACTACCTGAAGGATATCTCCTTCTTCGATGTATCTTTTGGCTTTTTTTACTTTTTCCTGGAAAGCCTGAGAAGTAACGTTGGATTGGGGGAGAGGATTAAGGTGAGGGGGTACATTTTTATTACCGGATGGAAGGGGCCCCTTTAGCTTTGCTATTATCTTATTTATCCTCTCTTTAGCCTTTTTATAGGCTGTCTCGGCAGATTCTTTTCCATCTAAAAGAGCGTAAGAGATTATCTTTATCTTATGATTAAGATGGTCAAAAATAAGCAAGGTATCCCCAAGCATAAATAGAGAATCGGGCAAGTTTAAGTCATCTGGGTTCTTTTGGGGAATTTGTTCCCAGAAACGTATCATATCATAGCCAATATAACCCACTGCTCCTCCAGAAAAATAAGGAAGATTTGGTATGTTGACAGCCTTGTATTCACTCATAATTTCTTTTAGGAGTTTTAGAGGATCTTTTTCCTTTAGGAGAGTTTTAATCTCTCTTTCTCCTTTGCGGATTATCTCTACCTTTTTTCCTTTACTTTTGAAAATAAGAGTGGGACTGGTGCCTAAAAAGGAATATCTCCCTAATTTTTCTCCCCTTTCTCCACTTTCCAGAAGATAGGAAAATTCTCCTCCTCCTAGTTTCATAAAAGCAGAGACAGGTGTTTCCATGTCAGCCAGGATTTCTCTATAAACAGGAATAAAATTTCCCTTTTTAGATAATTCTTTAAACTCATTCCCTTCTGGATAATACAATATTTTACTCCTTTAAATGAAAAACCGAGCTATAATAAGCCCGGTTTTCGAGAAAATAACCTCTAACATTGGCTCATCTTTGCTCATCTCGTCTTTCTAAATTTGTAAATATTCACTAAAGCACGTATACTGCTGTCATTGCGAGGAGCGATAGCGACGTGGCAATCCCAATGAGATCGCCACGGTTGCTTTCAGCAACCTCGCGACGCTCCGCGGATTGCTTTGGGATTTTATCCCTCGCAATGACTATAAAGAGTAAGTAAGTGCGCTATCTACTAACACTATACGAGATACGAACAACGAACGGCGAGCGACGAACTTATCTCTTGGAGATTTGGTGTCTTGCTCTGGCTCCTGTGAGACCCGGTTTTTTTCTTTCCTTCATCCTTGGGTCTCGTGTTAAAAAGCCCGCCTTTTTTAAAATTCCTTTAAGTTCGGGATTGACCTTCAAAATAGCACGAGAGAGCCCAAGTCTTATAGCTCCAGCCTGTCCGCTTAGTCCTCCTCCACTTACTCTTGCCTCTACATCAAATTTATCCAGAAAATCTACTTTTTCCAGAGGCTCCCTTATTATTTTGCTATGAACCTTCCGGGGAAAATAATCATCAATAGCTCTTTTATTTACAGTTACATTGCCACTCCCTGCTTTCATTCTCACTTTAGCTCTTGCTTCCTTTCTTCTCCCTATGACGAAATATTCTTCCATTCTATACTCTCCTACTTCTTTTAAATTGAATCGATTTGCGATTAGATTAAATACTATCATAAATTTTGATTTCGTCAACTCTATTTCTCAGGGACGGCTTCCGGAACAAGATACTTGAAAAACTTTGAGGTAAGGGGTACTACAATGAGGGTTTTTTTGGGAAGGGTTTTTCGGTAGGTCTCAAGTGTTTTTGAAAAGTTAAAGAAATCGGCATCCTCTTCATAGGCCTGAGCATAAATTGCCGTAGCTTTGGCATCTGCCTCTCCCATTATTTCTTGTGCCTCTCTGTAAGCTTCCGTTCTTATCTGGGCTAACTCTTTTTCCATTTTTCCTAATATCTTAGCTTTTTTTCCTTCTCCTTCTGATAAGTATCTATTTGATATCTTGTTTCTTTCCGCCTTCATTCTAGCAAAGACAGTCCGGGTATTAGCCTCATACATTAGTGTTCTTCTTGTACAAAATTGTTTAGAAATTTTAGGAATTTTGGTTGGTGGTTTGTAATAGTTTAGTCTGAAACCCGTATAAGTTGGATCAATAATTTATTGTGATTAGATTTTTTCCTTTCGCTCCAGTTAAAATAATCAGAAAGAGGATGGGTTGAGGAACAAAGGAAAAAGGATGGCAAGGTGTTCAACGATGTTTAAGGTAGGGCAGAGTTATTTATACACATTTTTCAAAACATTTAATATTTTCTCTTTTTCAGCTTTATTGAATTCCATTCCATAAAATCTTAAGAAAATTTCTTCTTTCATCCTTTGAGGTTTTATTTCTGGGTTTTGGTTAAGGATAGCATTCTTCACTATTTGTTTAGCGCTATCGAACATAGAGCATCCCATAAGCAAACGTTCCAGGGGACCACGTTTCATAATCATTTTTTGAAAGCGCACTGCTACGGCTGTAGATGTATCTTCCATAGAGTTCATGGTTTTACCTTTTTATATATCCCTCTTAAGGCTAATTGTGAAATCCAACTTTCGATATATTTTAGATCTAAATCATTTACTGTCTCCAATAAATTTCGCACGTCTTTCAATTGCATTTCTGAATGGCTATCTTTAGCCCAATGTAACTTTACTAAAATTAAATCCTCTGCTGAAATAAACCACATTGGACTATTTTCTATTAAAAAATTTTTTCTTCGAGAGAAAATAGCATTTTGAAACTCTGATTCTTTTCGGATAATGAAATCTATCTTAATAACATATTGATTATGAATTAAGTTAAACATGCCCTGCTGCAAAACTTCTTTTTTAATCATTTCTTTATCTATATAAAAATCACCTTGAAAAAGATCAACGAATTTATCAATATCTGGCTCTTTCAATTCTATAACAATATCTATATCCCTTGTCATACGCGGCACAGTATAATAATTTGCAGCAATAGAACCTGAAATCACATAGGCAATATTTGCTTTGTTTAAACGCTGTGTAACTATTTTTAGCACTTCAAGTTCTTCACTCATATTTTCCCTCTTACAGCTTATAGCTTAAGAGCAGTAAGTAGCCCTCGGATTTGTCCGATATATTTTTATACATCGTACTTCGTTATTTGGTTTTCTTTTTTTCGATGTACGATATACGAATTTAAATTGCACCGCTACTAATTCGTCGTTCGTCGCTCGTATCTCGAAAAAAATTAAAAGCTAAAAGTGCCAAACTAAAAACTATAATTCAAAACTTAAAACTTTTGAATTTTACGCTATGATTTTGCATTTTTCGCTTTTCGTTTTGCGCTTTATCCGCTACCCGCTATACGCTAAAAAAGGGGGACACGAGATACGATGAGCGAGATACACCTTTTACAAGATATAGCGGGAAAGGTCTTCACTCTCTACAATGTTCTTTAATTTCTCTTTAACGTATCCAGAAGTAAGAGTAAAGGACTTATCTTTTATATCAGGGGCTCTGAAGCTAATATCCTCCAGGAGCTTTTCCATAATAGTGTACAGCCTTCTTGCTCCGATATCCTCTGTCCTCTCATTTACCAGGGAAGCTAGAAGAGCGATTTCCTTGATAGCACTATCCTTGAAAGTAATGTTTATCTTCTCTGTTTTCATCAGAGCTTGATATTGCTTTATCAAGGCATTTTTAGGCTCAATTAGAATCCTCTCAAAATCCTTTTTGGTAAGCCTATCCAGTTCTACGCGGATAGGGAATCTACCTTGAAGTTCGGGGATTAAATCAGAAGGAGAAGCTGCATGGAAGGCTCCTGCAGCTATAAAAAGAATATGGTCAGTTTTAACAGCTCCATAGCGAGTAGTGACTGTGGTCCCTTCTACAATTGGCAAAAGATCTCTTTGTACTCCCTCTCGGGAGATGTCTATTTTATCCCTTCCTCCTCCCACAACCTTATCTATCTCATCAACAAATATTATTCCTGAGTTCTCTACCAGATGAGTAGCTTCCTCTATAACTTTATCCTTATCTATAAGTTTTTGAGCCTCTTCCTGGGTGATAATCTGGCGGGCCTCTTTTAAGGGAACCTTTCTTTCCCGAGGGCGTCTGGGCAGCATATCTCCCAGTAAATCCTGAAAGTTCATTCCCATCTGCTCTATCCCGGCGCTGCTAAATATCTCTACCATGGGAGTAAATTTCTCCGTTGCCCTTATCTCAATTAGTCTATTTTCTAATTCCTTATTTTTTAATTTATTCTTTAGCTTTTTTCTGGTTTTCTTCGCTCTTTCTATTCTTTTATCTTCTTCAGTGCTTCCCTGTTCTTCACGAGAAGACAAGGTTTTTGAAGGAAGGGGAAGAAGGATGTCTAAAAGTCTTTCTTCAGTTAATTTTTTTGCTTTTTCCCTTACCTTTTTCATCATTTTCATTTGTACTGCATGCACAGCTGTATTAGTCAGGTCTCTAACCATAGACTCTACATCTCTGCCTACATAGCCAACTTCGGTATATTTACTTGCCTCTATTTTTAAGAAAGGGGCCTGGGCTAGTTGAGCCAGCCTTCTAGCAATTTCTGTTTTCCCCACACCGGTAGGCCCAATCATAATAATATTTTTAGGAGCTACCTCATCACGGAGCTTAGCCGGCAATTTTTGCCTGCGCCATCTATTTCGCAGGGCAATAGCAACAGCACGCTTAGCATCATCCTGTCCTATGATATACTTATTTAATTCCTTTACAATAGTAGGAGGAGTAAGCCATTTCTCCCTCATTTTTTATCTCCTTTAATTGGTTAAATGGTTAATTTTCTTGAAGCTCAATGCTCGATTCTAGATACTCGTTTCGCTCTTACCCATCATCTCTCATTCTTCTCCTTTAACGAGCAACGAGCGACAAGTAACGAGCAACGAATTATTACAATTCCTCAATGGTAATTTGATTGTTAGTATAAATGCAAATGGAAGCAGCTATATGCATGGCTATCTCAACAATTTTTCTAGGAGGATAATCAGTATGATTGACTAGAGCCTGGGCCGCTGCCTGGGCATAACCTGCCCCTGAGCCAATGGCTATTACTCTATCGTCAGGTTCAATCACGTCTCCGCTCCCCGATATGAGCAAAGATTTTTCCTTATTAGTTACAATCATCAGAGCTTCCAGCCGACGCAGTACCTTATCCTGCCTCCAGTCCTTAGCCAATTCCAGGGAAGCACGAGAAAGATTGCCTTGATATTGTTCAATTTTCTTCTCAAATTTCTCAAAAAGAGTAAGGGCATCAGCAATAGCCCCGGCAAAGCCAGCCAGGACCTTCCCCTTATAAAGTCTCCTTATCTTCTGTGCCTTGTGTTTTACAATTATCTTCTCCAGAGTTACCTGCCCATCACCGCCAATAGCCACCCGCCTCTTATCTCTCACAGCTAAAATAGTAGTAGAACGCAATTTAAACCTCCTTACTAAACTAAAAGCTAAAAACTCAAAACAAAAAACTATCTCCTGAGTCAATATGCTCGGCTAAATAGCTTTAGCTATTTAGCCATAATCCAAAATAATCAACTAAGATTCTCCGGACAACTCTAATGAAATTTTCTTAACAGCTTTTCTTACTGCCCCAACGCTATCTATATTATCAATTATTGGTTTAAGATAATTTTCATTAAAAACAACAAAACCATTTTGAAGCTTGATAAAGTATTTCTGGAACGAATCTACCATTTTTTGATAGGTGTTCTTTATTCTTGTTCTTGGATTCTGAATTTTCTTCCTTAATTCGTCTGGATCCCAAACGACATAAGGAATAGTAACTACTGTCTTTTTCCCACCTGCTATTCGCGCTTCTTTTCTTTGGCTTATCTTGGCTATCTGAAACCCAATATCATTAACTCTTGCATCAATCCCCCGAGCATCTAACTCCGCATTGCCTTCAAGTTGCAAATTCTTACCTTCTTTGGCACAGATATACTCAAACATATAACAAAAATCCAACTGAGTAAGAACCGAAACCCAAGTTCTATACATGCGGGCTTTAAATCCTTTCTTAAACCAACCATCATTGTTTTTATCAAAATAATATCTCTTGAATTGTTTGAGTGCTTCTTTACTTTGAGGATTAGTATTAAGTTCTTCCCAAAAAATTTCAAACCATTCCTCAAAGATTAGAAATTGTCTTTCCTCCCAGTAATACTTGAATATTGATGCCAATGGTAACAATACTGAGCCAAGTGCTATCCGTCCTGCCTTGTTCAAGTCCTGCTCTACCCATTTGACATTCTTCAATTCTTCTCGGTATTTATCCAGTGGAATAGTTTCAAGAAACTCACGATATTTCTTTAAATCTTCAATTGGACTTTTCTTCATGATATTCCCCTTCTTTTATTTCTTTCCATTCCTTTTTATTTGGCAAAGGTAAATTTTTTAATTGAGTAATACTTAAATGATAAGTAATTTCTCGATATACATCTTTTACATATTTCATTACATAATCTGAATTAAGATACTCTATTACTTTTGAATCACTCAGGTCAAACTTTACACTAAATAAATCATTCTTTCTCAAGAGATGATAAACGTCCCCCATCCAAGGATAACACCTTTCGTCTATAGCTGCTCCTACTTTACCATTTTCTCTGAAACCTAGACCAACAACAATATGCGGGATATCAAAATATCCTCTAAGTTTCTTTATTTCTGACTTTTTAATCCAATAACCTGTAAGATTGTTATAGATAACCCGGTTACATTTGAGATTCCGCCCATTTAAAAGAGGTAAATAATTATCTACTCGTAGAGGTCTTTCTTTTGCTATATGGGGGGCATGTTTAATTTCAGGTGTCCTGGGCGAAATCCTGATTTCATAAATATCACCTAACCGATACGAACAAATACTTTCTACGGTGTATGTATAATCTGTTTCGAACTTGACTACTTCACCCTGCCAGTGAGAGTTTACTTTTATCGTACTAATCTTATTATCTCGGTATTCTAAAAGTTCCAACCTCGAAGCAAACTTATCAGACTTAAGGAAATTTAACACTACTGATGAAACATCCGCTTCGGGTTTAAACACATCTGGTCCCAAATAAATTATAGCGGTTCCACCATTTTGGGATAAAAAAGTTCTCAGTTTTTTAAATTCATCTAGAATCATAAATGTAGGAGGAACAATAAAAATCAATTGTCCTTCAGGTTGGAGCAACTTAATAGATTTTTCTATAAAGGCACCATAAACATTATATTTTCCATACCAAGTCTCATACAGACTTTTATATTTTTCCTTGGTGGCAGGGTCTATTTTTATAGTGTAATGTTTGGAAAGACTTGGAATACCATAAGGCGGATTGCCAATAACTAAATCAAAAGACGACCCTGACTGCCATAAAAGATAATCAGCCCTGATTATCTTAATATTACCACCAATATTTACAGTAGTTAAATAATTGATAATATCCTGATTAACTTCTATCCCAAAGAGTTTTGCTTGCTTAGAAAGTGTAGGTTGATTCCTTCTTATCCCGACCAAAAACTGTGCCAAACCACAGGCAGGTTCTAAGATAGAAATGTCTTTTTTACCAGTGTATTTAGTAATATCAATCAAGTTAACCATAAAATCAACAATGCGTTCAGGAGTGAAAAATATCCCGTAATCTTTCTTGATACCTTTTAGATTGTTATTCACTACGTTTTGATGGACTTTATAGTCCACCAGTGCATCTTCTCTTGTCAGTAATGGCTTGTATCTTTTTTTATGCTGTGTTATATGAAGTGGGGGTTTCACTTTATCCTCTCAAGATAGAAATTTAATTCTTTAAAGCCCTTTTAAACCAGTATTTTTCCCCAAGTCTTCTTGAATCTAGAGAATCAAATAGACTCATAGAATGGTTTTTCGAACTGCTCATAAGTCTCTATTTTAGGCCTTTCGGTTGTTAAGAAGTAGATGGATCTCGATAGAGATTTCACATACTCAATAAACCGATTGATATCCTCATTATTTTCACTTCGTTTAATACGTGTATAAAAAGCATTACGAGTTGGCACCCCTAATTCTTGAACCGATAAAATTACTGCCATCTTGGTATGAATATCAAATAAACTATCATAACTATCAATTATTAAGTTTCTATCTCTATTACTTCCGTGTTTTCCTGCTAACAAAAAGTAAAATGCGCGAATAGCAAAGTGTTTGTTGGAATTTTGAGCAGAACCAAGAAAAAAATCAATTTCTGACTGATTTGCTTTGAAATTAAATCTGAGAAGGGATTGCAATACTTTTAGTTCTTGCCATTCATAAATATTGTCTTTTGATTTCAAGAACGATATTAAAAATTTAGGTATTGTTTTGTCGTTTGGAAACAATGCCAGGAAATCACAAAATAATCCAGCATGATGAGGTTTTGAGACAAAATTTTCTTGAATATTTTTTATTACTTCTATTTTATCGAAATTTAGACCACTATTATGTAAAATGCCTAATCGATATAAGGCAAAATTCAAATGTGTATTTTCAAATGCATCATTTAAAAAGGCATTCTCAACAAGTTTCATTAGCGCAGGAATAACATTTCCTTGTATCAACTTTCTATTTCTAGACTTCATTGTCATTTCTATTATATTCAGAAGTGGTTTGTGAGGATCAAAAAGTTTTTCTTCCATTTCTTTATTGACCAATATATCTGTCTTTTTAGCGTTTATATTCAGCTTCAACTCCCTCAGTGCTATTGTTAGGTCTTTGAGGGCGATCTTAGCCTCGTTCTTTTTCTTACAGAATATCCTAATATCATCCATATAACGAATGTATCCTTTATATTTCTCCATTCTTCTGTCCACATAATCTAAGAAGATATCTGCAAGAAACGATGAGGCTGGAGGGCCTTGAGGCAAACCATATTCCGATATGCGTTCATCACTCCATTTTCTTAATTGAATAAAAAGAACATTTGTTATCTCTTCTCCTTCCTTATCATCTTTTAAATAATCAATAATCCTCTTCCTTAATTCTCCCAAATTAATGTTTTCATAGTATCCTGTTATATCAGTAGTGACAGCAAATTTATACCCTCTCTTATAGAAATCTCTGGACGTTTCATCAAATTTTAACCATGCATCTGTCCTTTTACCCTTAGGGGTTTTGAAATTCAAAATGCTAAAACTCCTTTTGCATATTCTCTTATCTCTCAATATCCTTTTTGATAAATAATCAATAGATGCTTCATATATTAGCCAGTCTTCTGTAGTTGGTCTCGCCATTGGTCTAATAGTAAAATTTGCCTTTGGCACGTCTATTTTTAATAAGGACTTCGGCATACAAGCTTCCTTTTTGTATTCCGTTAATAAACCTTCTAATTTCGAAGAAAAATCAGGGCTAAATAAATGCCGGAGGTGTAAAAAGCCAAGTATATCAGGCACAGGATTATTTCCTCTTAGCTCTTCAGCAACTATCCTTTTTAATGCTCTGTCAAAGTCTAATTTCATGATTTTTAATCTCTCATCTTTATCCTTTCTTTAGCTTAATACCGCCATTTTGTATAACTTAAAATAACCGAACTACTTCGTTTATGCTCCCAAATTGGTATGTTTTGCGAAGTATTTCGTTTATGCACGACTATAAGTGAAGCCTCAAATTGTAACTTTTTACTATTTTTTTCTTCTTCCAAAATCCAAAGGACTTTTTTAATTCGTCCGATATCCCGCTGGCTAACGTGAGTATAAATTTTCGTATCAATATCCTTTAACAATAATTTTACCATTTTACTTACCCTTAATCAATCAGGTGTTTGAGTC
>JAUWRC010000110.1 GCA_030610745.1 Clostridia bacterium | reverse complement strand
CTACCCAGAATAAAATCCATGCTCCTGGAGGTATTATAAAGCAGGGCCTGGGGATGATCAGAATAAGCAGGCACCATCTCGGCAGTGATATAATCATCATAGCCTACCTGCCTTAAAGCTTTCATTACCTCAGCCCAATCTACGTCCCCTTCTAAAAGGTCACAAAAGCCATTAACATTTCCTATGGATACCTTAAAATCCTTAATATGCACCTTCTTTATCCTTTTCCCCAGGATCCTGATCCAGTGCTCAGGATAACCAGTGAGAAGGGTATTGCCTACATCAAAATAGGCACCTAAATATTCGGACCCTACCCTGTCAATAAAGTCTCTCATCTCTAAAGGAGAAAGTAAAAACTTATTCCAGACATTTTCCATGCCGATATTGACCTTATATCTTTCGGCTATAGGAACACACTCTTGTAAGGACTCAAGAGAGCGCTTGTAGACAATATCATAAGGAACAACTTCAGTCTCTGGTTTAAAAAGAACATCTACGGCTCCGGGAATCACCAGGATAGTATCAACCCCTAAATAAGAGGCTAGCTCTAACATTTTCTTAACGATTCCCCTCGCTTTAGCTCTCACTTTATCGCTAGAGCTACTGAGGGAATAATCCCAGAATAAACCTGTAGCCAAGCTGCTTAATTCGATTCCTACCTCCTTGGCTGTTTGAACTATTTTTCCTATATCTTTCCTGGTAGAGTCAAGGTTCAGCTCTCCCTTTTCCGCTACAACCAGCTCTATCGCCTCAAAGCCTGCTTTCTTAGCTTGTTCCATACAATCTTTCAGGCTCATTTTAGAGCCATTGGCTAGCTTTTCCGGAAAAGACCAATAATTTATGCTCTTTTTCATAGTAGTTTATCTCAACTTCTCTAAAAGCTTTTTTGCTTTCAGAATATCCTTTATCTGCCTCTCTCCAGCTATTTCTCTTTCTATAGTTAGAGGTCCAGTATAACCTATTTCTTTTAATTTATCTATGAAACGCCTTATGTCCACATCTCCTTCTCCTAAAGGATACTCCTTGCCCAGTTCTCCTCTTTTTGCCGGTCTCTTTCCATCCTTGCAATGAACTCCTATAATATATTTCCCCAGTATATCCAGAGCCCCTATAGGATCTTCTGCATCATAGAGGAGCATATTGGCCGGATCAAAATTCACCCCCAGAGTTGACCTGTTAACATCTTCAATGAACATAGCTAGAGTCCGAGCTTTTTCCTGTCCTGTTTCCAAGGCAAAAGACTGACCGTTTTTCTTACAATAATCTGCTATTCTTTGCACCGCCTTAACCAATCCTTTATAATCCAGATCGCTTCTATCTTCGGGAATAAATCCTATGTGGGCCTGCAAAACTTTAACTCCCAAATTTCTGGCAACCTCGGAAGAAGAAAGGATTTTTCTCACTCTCTTTTCCCGTGTTGCCTGATTAAGTAAGCCTACTGTTCGCTTAATTGCTCCAATATCCTCATAACTTTCACCCTCAAAATGGCAGAGCAGCGCAGTTATCCTTACTCCTTTTTCCTGCATCGTTTTTTTTATTAGCTCTAAACGGCCTTTAGACCACCATTCTTCTGGAGGAACATACATCTGACAGGTGGAAATATTTAGAGAGTTCACTTTCTCCAGCGAGGCTAGCGGATCATCTCCTTTTATCGTCATCCCCATAATCATAGATTCATTTTCCATATTCTTTCATAGAACCGATAAGCCTCGCTGCGCTCGGCATATCTCGTTGTTCGTCGCTCGTATCTCGTTATTCAAAAAACATAAATATTCAGTGAAGTACGTTCCTTTCTGTCATTATCCTTATTTACTCCTCTGTAAACAATCTCTTGTTCTTCTTATTTTATTACTCTCAACATTAGTATATCGTTTTACGATATTATATTGTACATAAATTTAAAATGCTGTCAATCGGCCGAAATCAAGGCCGGAGCTCTCTCTTTGAATTAGTCAGGCATGAGACCTCTGAATAATTCCATTTTTGTCATTGCGAGCGCAGCGAAGCAATCTCCTCTTAAAATTGTGGAACTTACTCTGAGTCTGGTTTTAAGATTGCTTCAGGACTTCGTCCTTCGCAATGACATTAGGGTAATTTTGTTTCCAAATGGAGTTTTTCAGAGCTCTCAGGCATGTCGTGTTGGTAGTTGACAAATTTCAAAATTGATATACCATAATATAATATGGTAGAACGATATACTAACTATTAGAAATGGATAAAAGAAGGAGGAAAGAATGGTAGATATAAAAGAGCTCGCTGATGATGTCATTAACGGGAAAGCTCCCCAGGTTAAAGAGCTAGTTGAAAAGGCTCTTGATGAGGGCGTGGAAGTAGAGAAGATTTTAAATGAAGGACTGATGGCTATGCTCCAGATGCTGCTTCTGCCGTCGCTGAAGCAAAAAAGCTTTTAGAAAATTCATAAGGAGTTTAAGACTGACATCCGTTTTGAACCCTTTGCTGAGCGTAGTAGTGGTGCCATTTAGCTCATAGCTCATGATTCATGGTTTTGCTATCAACTATGAGCCATCAGCTATTAATGTAGCGATGCCATCTATGGCACGATCAGCGAGGCGTATCTTATACAAAGGTTTAGGAGAAGAACATGAGAAAAAGGAAAGTGGGAATCATCACATTGTCAGATGGTAGGGAATTTGTCCATAATGAACTGCTCCGGATGAACAAGAAATTTCAGGATAGATTGAAGAAGGCATTGGAGGATACGGGTGAAGTAGAAGTTATCAGTGCATCTGATATAGTATGGAAACCATCGCTGGCAAAAAAAGCTGGCAAAGAACTTATGAGGGCAGAGGTTGAGGTTACAATATTCAATTATGCAATTTGGTGCTGGCCTCATCTTACCGTGATTGCCTCTTTGTATGCCCCAGGGCCATATCTTGCCTATGGTCAGATAAACCCAGAATATCCCGGAATGGTTGCCTTCCTGGCCGCTGCCGGTGCCCTGGAGCAGGTGGGAATTATTCCCCAAAGAGTCTGGGGAGAGCCAGAAGACCGGCTGGTCATCTCAAAAGTTATGAAGTTCATTCGAGCGGCAAGTGCCATAAATAGATTAAAGGGCGAAAGATACGGTATGTTTGGAGGCCGGCCAATGGGTATGTATACCACAGTAGCAAATAGCGACCAGTGGATGAGGGAATTTGGCATAGATGTGGAACAGATCGATCAGTATGAGTTGGTCATGCGAGCAGAAAAGGTCCCTTCTGAAAGAAAAGAAAAAGCTCGCCAGTGGCTGGAAAAAATGGTTAAAGAAGTCCGCTATGATGGTAAACAGCTAACACCGGAAATTCTTGAAAAACAGATAGCTATTTATTATGCGGCAAGAGAGTTAATAGATGAGTATGAGCTTGATTTTGTCGGTTTTAAAGGGCAGCCGGAAATGACGGCTCACTATGCTACCATGGATATAGCAGAGGCATTTTTGAATGATCCTTATGATTGGGATGGGCCTAAAGAGCCTATTATTACAGCAACGGAGACAGATATGGATGGCGCCCTGACCATGGAGATATTCAAGCACATCTCGCAAAAGCCTGTTCTCTTTGCAGATGTAAGGCATTACTTTAAGAAAGAAAACCTGCTTGATTTGTGTAATTCTGGCCAGCATGGAACATACTTTGCCGGTGCTTCTATGGAGCCGGAGGAAAACCTCAAAAATGTAATTCTCTATCCAGAAAATTTTTACTTTCCTGCTGGAGGTGCGGCTGTCAGACATATAGCAGCTCCAGGAAGAGTAACACTGGCCAGGCTGGCAAGAGTTAAGGATAAATATATTATGAGTATTGTCCCTGGGGAGATAGTCGATCTTCCAGAAAAAAAAGCTGAAGAGCTTGCCAGGAAAGTGCAAGAGGAGTGGCCCCATGCATATGTCCGAATTGATACATCTATGGATGATTTCTTAAGCTATTACCCATGTAATCACATTCATGGCGTATATGGCGAGTATGTAGATGAGCTTATTCACTTTTGTAAACTTAAGAATATTGAATACAGATTACTTGGGAAAGCAAGAAATAAATAGTTATGCTGAAAAACAATGCCTCAATGAACAAACAAGAGTTAGTTATGGTTCTGGATTGTGGGGCTACTAACATTCGAGCAGCAGCGGTAAATAAAAAGGGCCAGATAATAGATGAGAAAAGTTTCCCTAACAGGCCCATTTCCCAAGCGGAAGGCAAAGAGAATTGGCTGATATGGGATATAGAGGAAATCTGGGAAAAGACTTGTCAGGCAAGCAAAAGGGTTTGCTCGAGAGTAGGAAGAAAAAACATAAAAGCGGTAACGGTGGTGACCTTTGGGGCTGATGGGGCTGCCGTGGATAAAAAGGGAAATCTTCTTTATCCTGTAATTTCCTGGAAATGTCCCCGAGGAAGGCAGTTGATTAGCCAGTTAGGAGAAATAATCTCTCCCTGGCAGGTTTATCAAACTACAGGCTATCAGTTTATTCCTTTTAATACAATTTTTCGTATCCTCTGGCTAAAGAGGAATAAACCCGAGGTTCTAGAGAAGGCTTACAGATGGCTTATGCTCCCTGGAATTATAAACTATCGCCTTTGCCATGAATTTACCATAGACCCCACCAGCGCTTCTACTATGATGGCTATGGACCTTAAAAAAAGGGACTGGTGGGAAAAGATACTTGAGATTATAGGGGTTGATTCTTCTCTTTTCCCTGCCTGGAAGGAGCCTGGGGAGGTAGTAGGGAAGATAACTCTTAAGGCATCGAGGCAGACAGAAATCCCTCAGGAAACACCGGTAGTGGCAGCAGGACATGACACCCAGTTTGCTGCCATTGGAGCAGGGGGCTCTTTTGGCCAGGCTATTTTAAACTCGGGAACCTGGGAAATTTTGCTTTTGCGCCTTCTTGGATTCGAGCCTACCCGAGAGGGATTTAAAGGGGGATTAATTGTGGAAAGCGATGCCTTACCTGGCCTCTGGAATCCTCAAGTTTTAATGATTGCCTCTGGGGTGTTAGAATGGGTGAGGAAATACTTCTATGGGGATTTATCTGGCAAAGAGAACATTTATGAGATAATGATCTGCGAAGGGGAAAAATTTTTACCAGGGAAAAATAAGGTAAGGTTAATCCCCCAGTTTTCTCCTGGAACAGGACCGGGGAAAAAATTTAATCTAAAGGGAACTCTTTTGGGGCTTACCCTTACTACCCAAAGAGGACAGATTTATCGGGCAGCCTTAGAAGGTTTATCTTTTCAATTAAGAGAGGCACTGGAACTTCTAGAAAGTGCTACAGGATTT
>JAUWRC010000049.1 GCA_030610745.1 Clostridia bacterium | reverse complement strand
GGTGAGGGGTAAGGCGGTGGGAATTGGACATGCCAACATTACTACGGCTCAGGCTATAAAGGAGATACTTACTAATCTAGAGAGAAGGAAAATAGAGTTAGTATATGTATCAGAGATAGTGGAGTAATATTCGTTGCTCGTTGCTCGTTGCTCGAAAAAGCACCCTCTCGAGGGGAGGGAGAGGAGTAGCGGTGCGATTTATCGCACATTGTAAGGTGAGGGGATAGGAGAAATTACCGAATTAAGGATAAGAAATGGTAGAAAATAGATATACTCTTGATTTTGAAAAACCAATTATGGAACTGGAACATAAAATTGAGGAGTTAAAAGGATTAACTGCCGAGGAGGGTCTGGACCTCACTGAAGAGATATCCAGCCTTCAATCCCGCTTGAAAAAATTGGAAAAGGATATTCTTTCCCATCTTACTCCCTGGCAAAAAGTGCAGTTGGCTCGACATCCTAATCGCCCCAAATCATTGGATCTGACTGAATTAATTTTTGATGATTTTCTTATCCTTCACGGAGACCGGTTATATTCTGATGACCAAGCTATTGTGGGAGGACTAGCCAGGATAGAGGAAGAAAAGCTAGTATTTATCGGGCATCAAAAAGGAAAGTCAATCAAGGAAAATCTGGTTAGAAACTTTGGTATGGCCCATCCAGAAGGGTATAGAAAAGCTCAAAGATTAATGAACCTGGCAGAAAAATTTAATCGGCCCGTACTCACCTTCATTGACACTCCAGGAGCCTATCCGGGAATTGAGGCAGAGGAAAGAGGGCAAGCTGAGGCTATTGCTGCTAATCTGGAAAGAATGTCTCAGTTGAGGGTACCTATCTTGGCAATTATAATTGGAGAGGGAGGAAGTGGGGGTGCTTTAGGGATTGGAGTAGGAGACAAAGTTCTCATGTTGGAAAACGCTATTTATTCAGTTATTAGTCCTGAGGGATGTGCGGCAATTCTTTGGAAGAATCAAGAAAAAGTAGAAGAAGCAGCCAGGGCTTTGCGGCTTACCCCTCCGGATTTATTAAATTTGAAATTGATAGATGAGACTATTCCCGAGCCGGTCGGAGGAGCTCATAGAAATGTGGAACAGACAGCTCTGAACATAAAGAAGGCCATAATTAAACACTTGAAAGAGCTAAAAAGGCTGTCCCCTGAGCAGCTGGTCAAAAAAAGATACGAGAAATACAGGCAAATGGGAGAATTCCGAAGAGGGTGAGGGGATTTTTTCTTCACGATATACGAGCGACGAGCAACGAGCAACGAGATAGCCAAGCGTAGCGAGGCATATCTTAAGAGAGGGTAAAGATGCAAGAATACGGAGCAAAAGAGATTAAACTTTTAAAAGACCTGGAAGCGGTGCGTAAAAGGCCAAGTATGTACATCGGTAGTACCGGTTCCCGCGGACTACACCACCTGGTGAGTGAGGTAGTAGATAACTCTATTGATGAGGTTCTAGCTGGCTATTGTCAAAATGTAGAAGTAGTTATCCATCCTGATAATAGTATTACTGTAATTGATGACGGAAGAGGTATTCCTGTTGCTCATCATCCAATTTACAAAAAATCTGCCCTGGAACTGGTAATGACCTCTCTTCATGCAGGAGGAAAGTTTGATAATAAGATTTATCGTGTAGCAGGGGGACTGCATGGAGTAGGGGTCTCGGTAGTAAATGCTCTCTCAGAATGGCTGGAGGCAAGAGTTACCCGAGATGGAAAAACTTGGCGTCAGAGGTATGAACGCGGCCGACCAACGACGAAGGTGGAGTGTATAGGAGAGGCTGCTTCGGATAATAGAGGAACACAGATCAGCTTTAAACCAGATAGCGAGATTTTCGAGTCAATAGAGTTTGAGTGGGAAAAGATAGCTCGTCGCTTAAGAGAACTAGCTTTCCTTAACCAGGGCTTGAGGATAGAGGTAAAAGATGAGAGAGAGGAAAGAAAAGAAGTTTTCCAGTATGAGGGAGGAATTAGAGCCTTTGTAAAACACCTCAACCGAAATAGGGAAGTTTTATTTCCTGAGCCTGTCTATCTTAGAGGAGAAAAGGAAGATGTAAGTCTGGAAGTAGCTATTCAATATAATCAAAGTTTTATTCAGGATATATTTGCCTTCGTCAACGATATTAATACCGAAGAAGGAGGAACTCATCTTTCCGGATTCAAGTCCGCCCTTACCAGGACAGTCAATGATTATGTTAGAAAAAGAGAAAATAAGGAGGTCGTTCTTTTGGGTGAAGACATAAGAGAGGGATTGACTGCCATTATTAATATGAAACTTCCTAATCCTCAATTTGAAGGGCAGACAAAGACCCGATTGGGCAATAGTGAAGTCAAGGGAATTACCGAATCCATAGTTTATGAAAACCTCTCCCGCTACCTGGAGGAAAATCCTTCGGTAGCTAAACTCATTGTACAAAAAGCAATTTCTTCCTCTCGAGTAAGAGAAGCTGCTCGAAGAGCAAGGGAGATAACACGAAAAAAGGAAGGTTTAGGAGGAGCACTTCCCGGCAAATTAGCTGCCTGTTCTGGGGATGACCCGGAAAAGAATGAGTTATATCTGGTAGAAGGAGACTCCGCTGGCGGTTCAGCCAAACAGGGTAGAGATAGACATTTTCAGGCTATACTTCCCTTGAGGGGAAAAATTCTCAATGTAGAGAAGACCCATTTAGCCAGGGCTCTTAATAATAAGGAAATAAAATCTATGATTACAGCCATAGGAGCAGGAATCAAGGAGGAATTCGACCCTTCTGGATTAAGGTATAATAAAGTCATTCTTATGAGTGACGCTGACGTAGACGGGGCCCATATCAGAACTCTTATCCTCACCTTTTTTTACCGCTATATGCACCAGTTGATCAAAGAAGGTTATGTATATATCGCCCAACCCCCTTTGTATAGAGTAAAAAGTAAGGGCAAGGAACATTTTCTTTACACCGAGGAAGAGTTTAAAAAGTTAAGAGAAAAACTGGGAGATGCGAAAATGGAAGTTCAGAGGTATAAGGGACTGGGTGAGATGAATCCTGAGCAATTATGGAAGGCTGCCATGAACCCAGCCACACGCACTATTTATCAGGTTTCCATAGAGGATGCCGTAGAGGCGGATGAATTATTTACTACATTAATGGGAACAGAGGTTGAGCCGCGCAAGAACTTTATCCAGAAGCACGCTCTGGAAGTAACGAATCTTGATATTTAGTTCATAGTTCATTGACTAAGATTTCTCAACTTCTTCCTAATTCTGAGCTGTCTTTTCTGACTACGAACTACGAACTATGAACAACGAACTTGAGAGAGGGAATTTACCAATGGCTACGGAAGGTAAAATTACGCCGCTGTATCTAGAAGAGGAAATGAAGACCTCTTACCTTAATTACGCTATGAGCGTAATTGTAGGAAGGGCACTGCCTGATGTGCGGGATGGGCTAAAACCTGTGCAGAGAAGAATCCTTTATGCCATGCAGGATTTAGGGTTAACCCCTAACAAATCCCATAAGAAATCAGCCAGAGTAGTGGGAGAAACTTTAGGAAAATACCATCCTCACGGAGACGTGGCTGTCTATGATACTCTGGTAAGAATGGCTCAAGAATTCTCTCTAAGGTATCCTTTAATTGATGGACAGGGAAATTTCGGCTCTACAGATGGAGACCCTCCAGCGGCCATGAGATACACCGAGGTGAGGCTCTCCTCTATAACCCAGGAGCTGCTCCAGGACCTGGACAAGGAAACAGTGGACTTTATCCCTAACTTTGATAACAGTTTAAAAGAACCTTCCCTCCTCCCTGCAAAAATACCTAATCTACTCCTGAATGGCAGCTCAGGAATAGCAGTGGGTATGGCCACGAACATTCCCCCCCATAATCTAGGTGAAGTGATAGAGGCCTGCATAAAAATGATCGAAAATCCCAATATCTCTCTGGATGAGCTTTTGGAAATCATCAAGGCTCCTGATTTTCCTACAGGGGGAATTATCATAGGCGAGGAAGCGGTTCGAACAGCTTACAAAGAAGGAAAAGGAAAGCTCATTCTGCGAGGCAAGGTTCTCACTCAAAAGATAAAAGGGAAAGAATGTATTGTTGTTATCGAACTTCCCTACCAGGTTAATAAAGCTAAATTGGTAGAGACAATCGCTGATTTATCCCAGAATAATAGAATAAGAGGCATCAGGAGTTTGCGGGATGAATCTGACAGAAAAGGAACAAGAATCGTAGCTGAACTTTCCCGGGGAGTCAATGCCAGAGTCGTCTTAAATCAACTTTATAAATACACAACTCTTCAGGTAACTTTTGGGGTTATCCTCCTGGCCCTGGTAAAGGGAAAGCCCCGTCTTTTGACTCTTGCCCAGATGCTCAACTACTACCTTGAACATCGCAAGGAAGTGGTTACTCGCCGCACCCAGTTTTTATTAACAAAGGAGAAAAAAAGGGCTCACCTTCTGGAAGGGTTGAGGAAAGCCCTGGCCGAAATAGATAAGGTAATCCAGATTATAAAGTCTTCTTCCGATACTAAAGAAGCTAAAAGCGGCCTCATTAAACTCCTGGAATTAACCGAACTGCAGGCTCAAGCTATCCTGGATATGAGACTGCAGCGCTTGACCGGCCTGGAAAGGGAAAAGCTGGAAAAGGATTACCATGAGTCAATAAAGAAGATAGAAGAGCTGGAAGCCGTGTTAGCCAGCGAGGAAAAAATCTGGGCAGTGATCAAGGAAGAACTCCTGGAAATCAAGAAAAAATATGGGGACAAGCGCCGTACCAAAATCAAGAAAAAAAAGGAAGAATTAAAGTTTAAACCCGAGGATTTGATTACCAAAGAAGATATTGTCATCACCACTACCTTCCGGGACTATATAAAATACACTCCCTTAACGGCTTACAAGCGGCAAGGGCGAGGAGGTAAGGGAGTAAGTGGAATGATTGTGGAGAAAGGAGATTTTATAGAAGACTTATTTATCGCCAACACCCATTCTATTCTCTTATTTTTTACCAATATAGGAAAAATTTACTGGACCAGAGCCTATGAGATTCCCCAAAAGAAACGCTCAGCTAAAGGTAGAGCCATGGTTAATTTCCTTTCTTTAGAAGAAGGGGAAACAATCAGCACCACCCTGGCTGTAGATGATTTCAACTCTTCAAAGTATCTTTTTATGGTAACTAAAAAAGGCATGGTCAAGAAGACCCCTCTTCTTGCTTATTCTCATCCCCAGAAGAGAGGAATAATAGGAATTAACTTAAAGGATGAAGATAAGTTAATTAAGGTTCTCTTAACAGAAGGCGACCAGGATATACTCCTGGCCACAAAACAAGGTAAAGCTGTTCACTTTTCTGAGGAGGATGTTCGTCCTACAGGAAGAGTATCCAGAGGAGTAAAGGGAATTTCTTTAAGAGAAGGAGATGAGGTAAAAGATGCTGTAGTTATAGAAAAAGACGGAACCCTTCTCACTATCACCTCTCACGGATATGGAAAAAGGACTTTTTTTAAGAAGTATAGAAAAACAAGAAGGGGAGGAAAAGGAATCATCAATATACGCCTTTCCCTTCATAAAGGAGAGGTAATAGGAATAAAAAAGATAGAAGGGGAGGAAAAGGAGGAGGAAGAGATAATCGTCATCACCCAGAAGGGAAAAAGTATCCGCCTGGCAGTCAAGAATATCTCTATTATGGGAAGAAGTACCTCGGGTCTACGTATAATCAGACTAGGAGAAGATGACAAGGCCATCGCTCTGACGTAGCGGTGCCATTTAGCTGATAGCTGATAGCTAATGGCGCATAGCTCATGGTTGTAAGATCAGCTATTAATGTAGCGGTGCGTAGAGTTTCCTCTCCCTTCAGGGGAGAGGGCAGGGGTGAGGGGGAATCACCAAACTATAAATGAGAAAAATAGCATTCATATTCCCCGGGCAGGGCTCTCAACATCCCTGCATGGGCCGGGAATTTTATGAAACCTATCCCGAAGCTAAAAATATCTTCTCCCAGGCAGAGGAAATCCTAGGCTTTGACCTCAGAGAACTATGCTTTAAAGGAAAAGGCGAGGACTTAAAAAAAACCATTAATACCCAACCAGCTATTCTCACCATAAATTGGATTGCCACCAGAATCTTAAAAGAAAACCAGATAAAACCAATCCTAGCCGCAGGACACAGTTTAGGAGAATACAGTGCCCTCCTCGCTGCCGGAGTACTGGACTACCCTACCGCCTTGAGATTAGTTCGCCGAAGAGCACAGCTAATGGAGGAGGCAGGAAGGGCTAGCCATGGGGCAATGGCTGCTGTAATTGGCCTCCCCAGAGCCCTAGTCTTATCAGTTTGCCAGAATATGGAAGGGGTAGAGGCAGTAAACTTCAACTCCCCCTCTCAGATTGTTATCTCGGGAAAAAAAGAAGCAGTAAAAAAGGCTAGCCACCAATTGAAAGAAAAAGGAGCAAAAAGAGTCATCCCTCTTTCTGTAAGCGGCGCCTTCCACACTTCCTTAATGAAAAAAGCAGCTTTAGAGTTTTCCAAAGAACTAGACAAAATCCATTTTTCTGAGCCTACCTTTCCCATAATCGCCAACGTCTCGGCTCAACCTGTAGCTACGGCCAACGAAATTAAAGAAGCCTTAAAAAAGCAAATGGACCACCCTGTCCTCTGGGAAGACTCTATGAGAAAACTCATCTCCAGCGGGATAGAATTATTTATAGAGGTGGGACCAGGCAAAGTCCTCCAGGGCATCCTTCGCCGTATAGACAGAAAAGCATCTGTTTTAGGAGCAGAAACGCCGGAGGATGTAGAGAGGATAAAGGAAGTTATAGCGGCATTTTAACTTTTCCTGCCAACAATGATGAATAATAAAGCTGCCAAGAAGCCCAGACCAGCCCCGTAGAGAAAACTTGCTTCTGGCTTGAAGTATTGCCAGAGCCAGCCAGCGAAGAGATTAGCCGGCAGAGCAGCCAGGCCAACTGAGGTGTGAAAGGTTCCCAGTGCAGTACCTCTTAACTTTCCTCTAGATAAATCCGAGACAAGAGCCCTTTGTGAACCTTCAATTGAGGCATAGACCAGTCCATACATCCCAAAAAGCAGGATAAAAACTACCCAGGATCCTGCCCAGATGAATCCTAAACAGGTAATTCCGTAGAGAAGATAGCCCAAGATAAGAATAGGTTTCCTTCCTATTCTGTCTGAAAGAATACCCAGGGGAAGAGAAAAGAGAGCATAAATAACATTGAACCAGACATAGAAAAGCAGGGGTAAGGCTATAGACCATTTAGGATCGGGTATCATCCCCTTTACTTTCAGGAGAAAAAACATATAGCTAAAATTACCTAAGGCAAAGAGAGTGGCAACACCTATAAACCATTTAAAGGACTTTGATGTTTTAGAAAGGCCACCCCTTAAAGATAAAACCTTAGCCTCTTTTTTCTTTTCCTTTACCCAGAAAAGAGGAATGAGGGCAGATATTCCGATGAACCCTGCCAGGAAGAAGATAGACTTAAAACCCAGGCTTAAAAGATAAAAAAGAAAGAAGGCAAGCGCGGAACCTCCGATGGCTCCCAGAGTATCCATAGTCCGATGAAAACCAAATGCTTTCCCTCTTGCTTTAAGGGAAGAGTCAGCAATGATGGCATCCCGAGGAGCAGTACGCAGTCCCTTGCCTGCTCTTTCCGCCAGTCTTAGAACAAGTATATTCTGCCAGATTGTAGAGAAAGCTAAAAGAATCTTGGATAGAGAGGAAAGTAGATAGCCAGAGGATATAAAGGGTTTTCTTTTTCCCCATCTATCTGACCAAAAGCCAGCAAAGACTTTTAATATGCTGGCCAGACTATCTCCCAGGCCTCCTACCAGACCTACTGCCAGCCCCCCTCCTCCCAGGGCAGTGATGAACATAGGGAGCAAGGGATTTATCATTTCACTGCTTATATCTGTAAGAAGGCTAACTATCCCCAGAAGTATGACGTTTGTACTTATTCCCATATCTCGTATAGCGTATAGCGTTTAGCGTATAGTGTCGCTTCGCTCCATCCCTCTCACCTTAATCCTTTTCCCTATTTTGTTCGTAGTTCGTTGTTCGTAGTTCATTGACCTGTTAGCCCGTTAACCAACTGGTTCATCGTTCGTTGTTCCTATCGATGAACTATGAACTATTAAGAGAGGGAAGTGTTTTCTCTCGATGAACTAAACCTATAGTGACTTACATCACTATCGAACCATGAATTATAAACTAATTTGCAAAAATGAGGGGAACCAACTAAAGCTGAATAGTAGACTAAAAGCAGCCAGGAAGGAAAAGGCTTTATATAAGGGCAGATTAAATTGGATAAGATATTTGAGGAAGAAAAACTAAAGAGACCAGTTATCTTCAAAAGAAGACTAATAGCCAGCCAATTGCTAGCTGCTATCCACTCGGCTAGCCCCAGACTTACCAGACTCAAACCTACCAATAAAAACCCCAGGGCTAAGATGATACTTACCAGGGGAGTAACAATCAAATTAGTGATAACTCCAATGAGAGGTAGTCGATTAAAATAAAAAGCGAGAAGGGGAAGTATAGAAAGCTGAGCAGCTAGAGATACAGCTAAAGATTTCCCCAGCCAGGGGGACAGTTTCTTTAATTTCATTTTTTGTGAAGCATCGCGGAAAGAAGTATTATCTCTGGTGCGTGATGCAATAAAATTTCCTAAAGTTTCCAGATGAGGAGTAAGATAGATTATCCCTCCCACGGCAATAAAGGAAAGCTGGAAACTGGCCATAAACAGACTGAGAGGATTAAGAAAAAGAATAATTAAAAAGGCCAGGGAAAGAATGGCTAAAAGAGGAGTATCTCTATCTATAATTAGAGCTATCAAACCTACCCCTGGATAATGTCCTATAATTTCTGTAAATTCATGTGCCCTTGACAAAAAGGCCACTATTTCTCCAAGATAAGGAAAAAGGTCACAGACCTTATCAAAAAGGAGGAAATAATGGCCAAGAAAAAGAATAGCAGGAAACTGGACGAATTGCAAGTCTCTCTCTTGGACGACAAGGACTTTCTAAAAGGAATAATAGAGACATTTTGCCAAAGGCTTCTAGAAGAGGAGATAACTCATCATCTCCAAGCTGAAACCTATCAGCGAACAGAGAAAAGAAGAGGCTATCGCAATGGATACAAGCCAAGAAGGCTAAGGACGCGAGTAGGAAAATTAGAACTTCTTGTTCCTCAAGATAGAGAGGGAGAATTCCAGACAGAACTATTTAGAAGATACCAGAGGAGTGAGAAGGCTCTAGTGTTATCTTTGGTAGAGATGTACATTAACGGGGTATCTACTCGTAAAGTAACCGATATTACCGAGAGACTCTGTGGAACAAGTTTTTCCAAATCCCAGGTATCTGATCTTTCTAAGGGGTTAGATGAGGAAATCGCCACCTGGAGGAATCGTC